>JASEHX010000034.1:2210-11780 GCA_030018645.1 Candidatus Margulisiibacteriota bacterium
TTGTTGTGTTGTTGACAAGGCTTCAAGTATTGAGGGAAGGTTTGGATTCAGTGAAATATTTTTATCTGTATTAACCAGAAAGAGTAATGCTACAAGTTCGAGCTGTTGCAATTTAAGCTTATCAAGGATATTGCCCGCTGCCTGTTTAGAGCCGCCAATGCCGCTAACTGCCGCGAGCTGTCCAGTGATTTGTGCGGTTTGAGCGTTAATTGCAGCAATATTTGAATTGGTATGAGCTATAGGGATAATAGGCGAATCAGATAAAAATTCGTAAGCCGCAACAATTACTGCAATTTCTTGGCGGATGGGTTCCGGGTAGCGCAAAAGGGCTTTTTCGGTGCGTTTTAACCCTCTTTCCGCATCTATATCATGCCCAGCTGGCCGCTGGGAGCTTCTCTGGCGGTGTAAATTTTGTGCAAATTGTTCTTTTTGCTCAAAAGTAGTATGTTTAATTGTCCACCAATTGGAAAAGCGGCGAACGATAAAAGACGCTGGAATCAAGAGCAGTGATGTACTGGCGGGGACAATGGCGTTCCCGCCGGTGGCGGCCAAAAGGCCGGCCGCGCCGGCTGCCGATAATATAGTCGCAACCCAGGGTTTCTTTAATATCTGATTGAAAATTAGCGGTTTGGCGGTAACGGCTAAAAGCGCGGCGCCGGCAAGTACAATCGAGGGAGCCAACATGCCGGTGATAAATGGCAGAGCAAGAGTAACGGCGACGGAAGCGACGAGCAGGACATAACTAGTTTTTACAGAACCCCTTTCTGACCGCAGCGCCCGTGCCGCGCGGCTCAAAGAGACCCCGTCAATCGGGCGACGGCTTCCTGGAGTTGGAAATAACGTTCTCCCTGCGGTTCTTGCGGGCCTAAGTGCCCCTGGAACTGGCGCTTGGCGCCGGGCAATTAGTGTGCTTGCAATCATTATTTACTTCTCCTTTTTTCCTTGATTAACTATCCCACGTGCTAACCGTCAAAGTGGTGGAATTATACTGGCCATACTCGTCGGTCACAATTAAATAGGCGGTGTAAGCAGCACTGCCGCCTGCGCCCAGGTCAGGGTAAGTATGCAAAAATATTCCCGAGCTGTTAGTCTCGCTGTCGCCGTCGCCGTAATATAGAGTGTAGCTAGTGATGGCAGCATCGATCGGCGAATAACTGGCCGTGGCGTTAAAGTAGACCGAATAACCGGCGTCATCTCCCGATATATGAGAAGCACTGATGCTGGGCATGGGGACCGGTGTGTCAGTAATGGTAATGGTGTGGGTCAAGGTAATGTAATTGGCCGGGTTAGTTAAGCTTTCCACCCGCACATTAATGCTGTAAATGCCGGTAGCGGCATAGGCATGGAGGGGAAAGGTTGATTCGCCGGAAGCCAGTGTGTCAGCGCTCCCGTCTCCCCAGTTGATGGAGTAACTATATAATGTATGGTCCGGCTCAAACATGGCAATTTCAATCTCTTCATTGACAGTCGCGGAATAAGGTACAGAAACCAGGGAGCCGGAGGGCGCGTCTTCAGATGTTTCGTAAACCCCAACCGAACGGAGCTCGGAATTGCTGGCGCCGCTGGCGGTATTGGTAACTCTTAACCGGAAATCATAGTCCCCGCTTTGGTCAAAGGTGTAGGAAGGGATAGTACTGCCGAGAATAATTTTAACTGTCCCGTCCGGCGGGGTAATTTCCCATTCCAGGCTGACATCGGCCGCGTCCTGGTCGGTGTAACCGATAATATTTTTGGCCGTGTCGCCGACATAATAAGTGTATTCCAGGTTGCCGATTACGGCGGATGGAGTTTCGCTGTCAACGACAGTACAGATATCCACTTCCTTGCTGATGATAAAGTTCCCTCCTTGGTCATACAAACTGAATTGTACAAAAGGATCGCCGATGTTTTCCCAAGTATAGGTAGCCGATAAACCGTCAAGTTCTGTAACATCTTCTCCGTCGGTAATGGACCATTTGCCGGTGTATGCGTCAGTATCTTCAATTTTTTCAGTTGTCCCGTCTTCCTGGACGGCCCAAAGCGTGGCTTGCATGGTAAAAGGGATGCCAACATGGGCGGCCGAGTCAGAAAGGGTAAAACCAATTCTTATATCATTGCTATCAATCTCGGAACTATCATCGGCTGAAGAACAACCGGGCAGCGACGCGATGGCAACCAGCGGCCAGGCCACGGCGCCCAGCGTTACCACGGCGGCAGCGGCGAGAGTTACCTCTTCTTTTTCCTTGCCGGTCCAAAAACCTATAATTTCCTTCGGTGACAAAAAAGCGGAACGAATACTGCTTATAACACTCATATTGCTTTCCCTCCAGTTATATTTCGTCAACTTGCGGTAAAAATTTCACTTAAAAATGAAATTCAACCCCACCGTGCAGTTCGAGGCCGTTATAGGAACCAGTCCGGTCGGGATTAAAATAGGGTTCAATGTTCACGCTTCCGTCGGGATTTTGGGTGTAGCGGTCTTTATGAATCAAGATATTATCTTGACGGCTGTATTCACCGCCTAGCATAATGTTTAAGAAAGGCAGTTTGCGGGGCAGGGGGCGCAGCAATAGTGAGAAGCGATGATCAAGATTATCAAAATATTGGGTCCGCGGCCCTGGAATGTCTACCCCATACTGCAGGCGCAGTGCCTGTTTAACTTGTAAAGACAGGTCCAACGTGAAGGCCTTTTCATTATAATAGCTGGAAGGCGCGTAGCGGTCGATATATTGCTTATAGCCCGGGGTAAAATCTACCAAACTTGGGAACTGCCAACTGGCCGGCAGCCATCTAAAGGGATGCAGATTAACTTGCCAGAAATAAGAATCGACTCCCGGATGGCCGTCTTCAAAATTGGCGGTAACATTGCCGTCCACTGGGGCAATCCCCCGGGTCAATTGGTCAAGATTGGCGGCGGCGCTAACGCTGGCGCGCGGGTCTTGAAAGTACGCTTCTTCTTCCACTGGGTTATCGGTGGGACGGACCGAGCCGCCGGCTTGGACAACACCGTAGACGTCGACTTCCCCTCCTACACGGCCGTTTGCGCTATCGTCAATTTTGTCGACTTCGGTGGTGGCATACACATTAATGCCGCCGGCGGTGCTTTCTCGAGTTGGACCATCTTTAATCTTGCGTGAACGGATTATTCCGGTAATGTTAGCCCGTACCTTGGCGCGCAGGAGCAGGGAGCGGGCTTCAGAGAGCTGATCTTCCACCGCAGCCGTTCCAGTGTAGTGAGAAACGGACGTACTGACTTGCCAGTTGCCAGTGTCGGCCTGTCGCAAACGGGCTTGCCGCGCCTGCCGACGGCTGTCTTTGGTATCAGGGTTTAGTTCGGTAATTCTGCGGCAAAGCTGCGCGGCCTGTCGGGCATAATAGCCAGCTTTAACCGCATCGCGGCTTGAGCTGGGAGCCAAATATGCTTCGGAAACGCCTAAATAGGTTTTGACCAAAAGATTTCTTAAAGTAATGGTTGGTGTGTCGGTATAATTAACTTTAATTTCTGTTTCGATCTCCTGCGCTATTCTGGTATATTCTGCAGACGCCTCGGCATATCGCCGGCCGCCGTGCAGAACACTGCCGTGCAGTAAAATATCGGCGTTCACCAATTCCGCCCGCCATTGCAGTATCTTAATTTGCGGTGAAGTTGAATGGGTGACGTGCACACTTAATATATTTTCTGCATAGGCCGCCATTTTTTCAGCCTGGACAAAATTCTTGGTTCCCCAGTCGTAGATTTCGGCCAGGTCAACCGCAATTTGGGTCAGGAAACGCCAGTCATCTGCGCTTCTTGCGGCTTCAGGCCGGGCTTCTTGGGCCGACAGTAATGCTTCCAATATCTCCTTAGCTTTGTGAACTTGTCCCCGGGCAGAATAAATGCGGACCTCTGTCAGGTCAATTTCGCGCTGGCGCTGTCCCTGGGAGTATGTGCCGTAACGAACGGCATAATCACCCGCCAAATTATCTTTGGCTTTTAGCAGAAATTTATCCCGGATACCGGCTAACCGCCGTTTGGTGCCGAAAGTATGGGCCAGTCGAAGCTGGCCCAGCCAGAAATAGACGTGGGCAGTTAAGTCAGGGTCGTCGGCGCCGGCAAAGTCAGCCATAAATTTTTCTCGGCGATGGTCATCAAAGGCGGCATCGTTGGCAGCATCCATGGTGTCTTCTACCACCAGATCCATCAAGTAATAGTACATTGTCCGCCAGAAGACGGCTTTGCCTTGGTCGCGGTAGGCTAGGCAAAGGCGGCTGCCGCATTCGATAATCTGTTTTAAGAGCTGGGAGCTTTGGCCGCCCTTAAAGTCAACCAGTTTGCAAATTTCTTCCAGCAGTTTCCAGGCCGCTTCTAATTCAGCAGTATTATCTTCGGCGGTAGCCAGGGTTAATCCCACTAAAGCCAAGTTAGCTTCTGCGCGGGTTTGGAAAGAGCCCGCTTTAGTTGATTCTCCTTCTAGTGCGGCCGCTTCAAGCAGATTTTTTGCTTCTTCAGCCAGCTGGGTAAAATCAGCCGTCTTGCCCGCATCTTTGGCTAAAAAGGCCCGCTGGAGCAAAAAGTCGCCCTGTGCCAATTGCCAGTCGGCATATTCGGGAGTATTGTTTTTAACTAATGCTTCTGCGGCAGCTAAATATTCTGTGATTTTAGTGATATGATCATCGGGAGTTAAAGCTTTTTTCTCATCTTTGGCTTGGCGGATTTCCTGCGAAAGTTTTTCTTTTTCCAGTTTTGCCAGCCAAAGGTTAGCCTGGAAGCGGGTTTGCACGCCGCCGCTATCTTGGGCAACTTTTAAAGATGTTTCGGCGCTCGTTAAAAGTTCTTGAATCTGCCTTTTGTTCGCATCCGCTAGATTTTGCAAAATATAAACCTGGCGCAGGTAATTTTCACCCAGCAGGCGCTCAACATCCGCCAGCATTCCTCCGCCCAGCATGGTTTTGCAGTCGGTTAGGATGGCGGCTAATTCTTGCAGGACCCCTGATTCATCGGTTTGACTGTCGAAAGCTGTATTGACACCTAACGCATCCAAAGCCGCGCGGATCGACAGATTTATCTGCGGAACCTTTGCATCTTTTTTATCCCCCAAAAGGGACATGACAATTTTTACTAGCCAAATCTTGGCGGTCGTGCGGGTAAATTCATCGGCTTTTGTATTTTGGATAACTTCAGCTAAAAGATCAATTGCTTCTTGCGCCTTGTTTTGGTATTTATCCGGCTCTGTTGCTTCTTTGTGCAAATAGGCTTGGCGGATCAAGCTTTCGGCTAAGGCAACTCTTGCTTCATCAATTACCCGGTCGTCTAATTCTTTGGTTGCTTCAGTTTTTTTAGCTGCAATTATGGCGCTTAATAATGTTTCTGCTCCTAATAATTCTGTGCTTTCCCGGTTGGCGTCGGCATTGATTATTTTTGCTAGCCAGAGTTGGGCCTCAATGTATAGCAAGGGAGATTCTGTTTCATCAATGTTTTTTAGCAATTTTTCGGCCAACTGCCGGCAATTGTCCTTTTGCGGGTCGTTAAAATCATTTAGGGTTAAATAGAAAAGAGCTATTTCTTTGCCCAGTGACAGGGTTTGTTGGGGGGACAGCTTAAGCTGGACACTCTTATTGTCAATTTTACTAAATGATTCGTTGGCATAGATGTCTAATTTAACTTCGCTAATGACGGTATTTGCGTGGATTTGCTGTAGCCAGGGGGAAGGGACAGCGTTTTTATGCAACTTCTTTATGGCGGCCAAGTATTCGGTATACCAAACATTCAGTGCCTCAATTAATACCCGTGCTTGCGCATAGAGCGGTGTTGCATTTGTTGGGTCTGTGTATTTTACAAGGTCGGCCTGGCGGATCAAAATTTCCGCTTGCATTTGCTGGGCGGACTGCTGGCCAATGCCGTCCAGCAGGCGATAGGCGGCTTCGGCCCGCCGGTAGGCCTCGACTAATTTTTCACACTTGGCCTTTGCAGAAGTTTCTTTCCCGGCTTGCATTGCATAAATTTGGGCGAGTAGGCGACGGGCATCGCCATTTGCTCGGATGATGGCTTTTTCTTTTTCGGTTTTTGCTCGCTTGTTAAGAGCAGTTCTTAGGTTAGGTTCAGTAGACCGGATAAATTCTATTAATTGAGCTTCAGCTTGTTCGAGCATACTGACTGCTTGGGCCGGGTCGACAAAGGCGATGCCCATCATTATTTCAACGACTAATAACGGGTCAATTTCTTCTTTTTTATCCGTCGCATGTGCCCCGTAATAAGTCTGTAATATTGGCAGTAAGACCATTTTTGCTTGGCTGGATAAACCATTTGCGGCAATTTTTCCCGCTATGCTTTGCTCTGAAAGAAACTCAATCAATTGGTTAAGATCGGCGGGGGTTAGCTGGTCCAATGATTTTTCGCTTCCATTTAAGGTTGCCGTAGTGATTCCCAGATCTTTGAGGATTTGAATGATAAATGCCAGCAATTCCTCTTTGGATAATAGAGCCGCCATCCCATTTACGGCAACTGTCCGAGTGAGCAGGGCTTGCAGTAAGACCTTAAGGAGGCGGTAATCATTTATGTTGTTCATCAGCCGCAAAATAAGGGTGGTAAGCCAGCGCGGCCGGGCATATTTTGTTAAATTAGTACTTAACGCTGGTAACCATAAATCACGATAATCGTTGATAGACAAAATTTCTTGGCAAGCAGGATTACCTAGTTGTTGCTTGGTTTGCCAGATCAAGACTGCATCCATAAACCAGTTATGGAAAAAATCGGAGTTGTTGCTAATCATGGTTTGAATATTTTTACCCCGTGGGTTTGCTCCAATTGAAAGTTGATCGTAAACCCAAAAAAGAGCGTCAGCGTCCATTATGTAATTTGCCGTTAGTGAGGTAAATTCTCCTCTGTCGCGCGCACCTTTGTGCTTTTTGTAATACTTATGCCTTACTTCATAATCTCGATAATCTTCTGTATTTGGATCTGGGTAGACTAGTTTTTTTTGTTCTCTGATAAAAGCGGCGGCTGTGGCTTCCTTTGCTGGCGGCAAAACGGTAAAATCGATTTCTATCGGTTGAAGTATAACCGTGTTGATAGAGGTTGCAGCTGATACAGACGCCGGTTGGAGAGGGGGCAAAGATGCCAAGGCAGTGGCTGCTTCTGCTACATGGGCAGGGTTTGCCTGCGAATATAGATCGATGGATTGTTGGATCAAAGATTGGCTGTAGTAATCCGAATAAGGGGAGTCACTAAAATATTGGCCAAATTCATCGGCCTTTCGTTCATGCAGTAAGATTTGATCAAAATATTGCCTGGCCTCTGCCTGTTTGCCCGCGGCCCACAAGGCAATACCGTAACTGGTATGGGTGAGAGTATTTGAATAACGCTTTTCTCCAATAACAACGTCGTTAAAATTAGCCGAAACGCCGGCGATATCCGTTAATTGGGCCAGCAACTGTCTTGCCGGTTGATTTTTATCTAAAATGGCAAAGCGCGACATCCTTAGCAGGAAGCGGATCGAGTCGTATTCGCTGTCTTGCGGCTCTTTTTCAATTACAAAATTTCCCAAGCTTGACACGCTGACAAAAACCTTGGCCGGCATGGGGTTTTGGCCAACGGCGCCCAGGCGGTCATGCTGCTCCAGGATTTGAGCATTAAGGTTCATGATGTCAGCAATTAATCCAGACCAAGCATGGTCGGGATCGGTATCAAACTCCGCAAACATTTGCAGAAAATGCGGGTCGGCATAAGAAGGAGAATAAACATATCGCAGGTCTCCTGGCGAACCATCCCAAGAGCCGTCACTGCTGGTAAGAATATGTCTTTGGCGCGGACCTTTTAATGTATGAATATATGCGTCCCAAAAAGCGGTAAGATCGGCCTTAATGTCGGCTTTAAAACTGTCTAAGGTCATGCCGGCTGGAATTTCCCAATCTCCACTTTCCATTTTATGGTAAGCCGTTATTTCGGCGGCAATAAAATCTTGGTCACCATCGGCAGCAGAGTCATCGGGATTATTTATGGGACCATCTGGGCCTTCTAGCTCGCCGGGATCAAGCTTATGCCCATCGGCGCCAACTATCCAGCGCATAACACCGGTATCTTTTATAAAATAGGTTTGCCTGGCTTGGCATATAGCCCAAAATCTTTGCTGGTCTTCGGCGCGATTAGTCCTGGCGGCAATTAGGGCGCCAAAACCGATGCCTTCGGAAACGGCCCGGTCACGCGGCTGTTTCGGGTTGCCATCCAAGAGGATCAGATTTCCATCAGCCAGTTCGGCCCCGTAGCGTTCAAAATATCCGTCTCGGGTGGGATCTTCAGTCGGTAGGGAGAGGTCTTCTTCCGGCGGCGAAGCAGTGTCTTCCCCTCTTGCCGTTGCCACAAGAGAATAGAGTAATATAAACGGCCTAAATGATAAAGCCGAAAGGCTCATACATTGCTCCCTATTCCTCTCTTGCCCAATTTATCCCATGTTTTATCCCAGTATGTTCTTCGATGGACGCAGGTAAAACATATTTTGTGTATCTGGCCGATGAAGCGCCAGCCGTAAGGTAAGCCGCGCGGGCGTATACATCGGCAGAGATGCTCTCTTGCTCTCCGGCGGCCCCTTCGGTAACGGCATAATAAACCGCGAGCTGATAATACAGGTCGGCTTCAAGATAAGAAGTATCCCAGCTATTTCTTGCCCCGATCGTTTTTAATTCGGCCAACCTCTTTTCAAGGGCGGTTAATTGGTCAAAGAAGGCCTTTCTTTTATCAGCGCACATAAGAGAGAGCGTTCCAATCTCTAAGGAAGTTGCGTTTAGGCCCAATTCAAATTCTCGGATAAACAGGATTTCATCTTGTGGATTATTATGCAAATCACTCTTGTTAATAATGACAGAAGGCCAAGCGATCTCTTGTGTTGTCCTTGACAAAGATAAATGGATAAAGTCTAGTTCTAATTGCAAAAGTTCTTTACTGCGGCCTTCATCTTTTATAGCCGTAATAGCGGCTTGCGCCCCTTCACATTTATCGGCTAATGATTGAAGGGTTATTAGGTTCATTTTGTAGCCGGCATTCTGTAAAACATCAAATACCTGTTTTTTTTCTGGTTCTGTTAATGCGAGCCCAATATCAAAATTAGTATAATTTCCGTCAAATTTTGGCAGTAAATATCCGTCCTGGCTGATATAACCAAATTGGATTAAATTGGACCAGATTGCTTGGCGGTTATCTAAATGAGGAAGATTTTTCAGCATAATCCCTCTGCCCATAAACTCTGCCAACCGCACTTCGGTTTCCAGCAAAGATACTTGTGCTTGTGCCCGCAGGTAGGTGTATTTGGTCTCGGCGGCTTTTTCTAGCGTAGCTCTAGCAAGAATAAGAAATTCCCGGGCGGCTGGATAAGTATTTTGTTTGCCGGCGGCCGCTAAGTAAAGTTGTCCGATAGTAAAATCGGCTTGTCCGTCCAGGTATGACCCTGGCTCAAAGGCGAGCTTAACCTTTTCGATTTCGACAATAGCGTCCAGAAAATCGCTCTCGTCATGTTCGGCCGGCAGGCGGGTTAAAATAGCGCCGTCCAAAAGGGCTAGACGAGCAAAGAGATAACTATTTTCGGTTAGGACGCCGGGGAAAGATTGCCGCAAATCAGATAA
>JASEHX010000035.1 GCA_030018645.1 Candidatus Margulisiibacteriota bacterium
GGTTCATAAGGTCTATGGTCCATGGTCTATTGTCTATAGTCTTTATTGTCTGTTCTGCCTCAGCTTTTGCCCAGTTCTCCTTTGAGCTGATTGACAATTTTGAAGACGGCAATTTTACCCAAGGCGCCCGCTGGTGGCGGTTTGGAAATTTAAAGACCGAATGCGTCAGGAATCTTTCGGCGGAAGCCCGGGACCTGATTGCCGCTTCTTGCGGCGATTATTCGCTTAATTTGGCCGGGGAAACCAACAATTGGTATGTGGGCGGCATCGGGACAGATCTAGGAGTAGACGCTTCCAAGTTTTCCCGCTTCCAACTTGACCTTTACGGCCATGATAAATATCGCGGGAAATTGATCATTGAATTATTCGACGATGACAATGACAATAACATCCTGGAGCAGGACCCTTTGAAAAATTACGCGCCGGTTAATGATGATAAATGGATAGCCGAAGTTAATATTTTAGGAAAGGGGTTCTCCCGTATTTCAATTCCTTTCACAGCTTTTAGGGATGATAATCCAGGAGTAGGGGACGGCAAGTGGAACCCGGAACAAAAAGGCGATTCCGGCGGGCTGCTAAAAATGCAAATGGTGGCCATTACTGAAAAACAGCAAGGCAAATTAGATTTTAATGTCGATAATATTCTGTTGACTTATTAAAGCGAGGGGGGAGAATATGAAAAAAATAATCATTTCCGGTTTTATAATGCTGGCTGTCGTTTCGTTGGCTTGGTGCGAGGTTGATAAAGAGGTCGATAAAGAGGAAGTAAGTTTAAAGGCCGGCCCGACTCAGCCGGGGGAAGGCCTGCAAATGGCTTGGTTGGAGGCCTTTGTAGTGCCCAAAGCGGCC
This sequence comes from Candidatus Margulisiibacteriota bacterium, assembly GCA_030018645.1. Classification (GTDB taxonomy): domain Bacteria; phylum Margulisbacteria; class WOR-1; order O2-12-FULL-45-9; family O2-12-FULL-45-9; genus JASEHX01. The sequence goes on from JASEHX010000035.1 coordinate 850, forward strand.
GCCGTCGGCGAGAAAATTAATCTGGGAGTAAGGTTAACTTCCATGGCCAGCAGTGTTACGGTATCGTTTGACTTTAAGCAGGACAAGATAAAACTTTTCTCTGAAGACAAAATTGCTTGGGAGGGAGAATATAGGATTCCGCAGTTAGTTGCTCCCGGCATGCACCTGGCCCGCTTTGTAATTGCTGGGCCCGACGGCAGTATCCAAAGGACAGTAGAGTTTAATGTAGTAAGCCCATCCGAAGAAAATGAAGAACTGCAAAATAACGTTGAAGGCGAGGAAGATCCTTCTTCTTCCCAAATATTTGGCTGGCCGTTAACGATTACTTCGACCTGCTCTGCTTATTTGGCAGATAACTTCACCCGCACCTTGCAGGCCGGCGACAAGGTAGTTGGGGTATCGAAGACTGCTTGGTATAAAATTTACACAGATAAAGGCGAAGAAGGCTGGATTGAGGCCCGCGCGGTTAAAGAACCAGTTGATGAATATTATCATTTGGGTTATGACGCGTTCCAGAAAAAAGATTTTGCTTCGGCCGTTGACTATTACAAAAGCACCATTGAGCTTTCTCCTGGTTTTATCAAGGGGTACTATTGGCTGGCAAAAACTTATTTACAGCAGGGGAATATGGAGCAGGCATACTTGACGCTCAAAGAAGCTTCCCGCATTGATGAGCGCGATTTAAGCATAAAGTTATTTGCCAGCGGCCTGGCGCAAAAATATTTTGATCTTGCCCATCAGGATTTTGGCTCCGGCCAATATTTGTCTGCGGTTGCTAATTATCAAAAAGCATTAGACCTTAAACCTGGGTCGGCGTCAACCTGGATTGAACTTGGCCAGTGTTACTCAAAACTGGATTTTCCCTTTGAAGCCCGGTCGGCTTGGTCAGAGGCTTTAAAAGTTGATCCTTCCAATAAAACGGTCTATGCGTTATTAAATATTGATTTTAATCCAAATGCAGCGGCATTGTTGGCAAGTAATTCAGCTCCCGCTTTGGCAGAGGATTCTTTAATCATTGTAAGAAATGCGACAACCAACAAAGGGACTAAGATCGAATCCGCCCTCCGCTCGGTCATAACCCTGACCAAGTCGCTGGGGACGCCGGTGGTCGAAAAAGGGTGGAATATCCGCAATAAGGGCGACGGGGCCGTAGTTGCATTTATCTGCGAACAAGGTTCGGGTGTCCTGGAGTCATTTGAATGGAAAGTAGATGTTGATTCAAAGCGCATCAGCGCCAGCAACGAAAATGCCCGCCTCCTCATGAGCCGCTGGTAGTTTCTGCCGGGATAGCTCAGCTGGTAGAGCAACTGATTTGTAATCAGTAGGCCGTGGGTTCGACTCCCTCTCCCGGCTCTCTTAGATAATTTCCCGCGTGTGTTATAATTACATCTACCCGCCACTGTAGCTCAGTTGGTAGAGCAGCGGTTTCGTAAACCGCAGGTCGCCAGTTCGATCCTGGCCGGTGGCTATTTAGCTATGCAAATAAAAACCATCAAAGTTGGAGAATTACAGACAAACTGTTTCATTGTGATTGACGAAAGCACCAAAGATGCGGTGGTAATTGACCCGGGAGATGAGGCAGGGAAAATTTTAGCAGAGCTAAAAGGGCTAAAAGTTAAAAAGCTGATCATTACTCACGGCCATTATGACCATGTTGGGGCGGTTAAAGAATTAAAAAAAAGATTAAGGGCAGATGTCTTGATGCATCCAGACGATGCCTGGCTGTTTCAACCCGATGTTTTCGTTAACGATGGAGATGAAATTAATTTTGGCAATCTTGCATTAAAGGCGATCCACACGCCGGGACATACGCCGGGCGGAATTTGCTTGTATCTTGACGGACATCTTTTTTCGGGAGATACATTATTTGCCGGCACTTACGGGCGGACAGATTTACCGGGCGGGTCAGAAGGATTAATGGCGCAATCTTTAAAAAAACTGGCGAAGCTCCCGCCCAGTACAAAAGTTTATCCTGGTCATGGAGGCCAGACGACCATTGGAGATGCCTAAACCGATTTTTTTATTTTACGGGGATGAAGATTATTTAATAGGGGAGAAAATTAATGCCCTGCGGCAAAAAGCCAAAGAAGAGGGAGCCAGTATTGAACAAATTGACGGAGCCGAGCCAGAATTAGAAACAATAATAAATATTTTGCAAACCAATTCCCTTTTCGCGGCCAGCAAATTGGTGCTGATTGAGCGAGTTGATCTAAAAGATCTTCTTTGGGATGCCCTTATACCGGTTTTGGGCAATTTGCCCGCATCTATTTCTGTGATTTTCCGCGCCAGTGATCTAAGCAAAAAAGCTAAATTATTAAAATATGTTGATGAACACGGCGAAGTTGTGGAATTTAAAAGTTATGCTGAATGGGAAGGGGACTTGGTAGTTGCCTGGATAATGCGGACGATAACCCAAAATGGAAAAACTATTGCCCGGCCGGCCGCCGAAAAATTACTGGAAGTATGCGGAAGCGGCCTATGCAAATTGTCATCCGAAATAGATAAAATAATTACCTATGTTGGTGATCGGGCCGAGATAACCGAAAACGATATTATTTCCCTGGCCGCACCCGGCGAGAGCAGTGTATTTGCGCTTTCGAAGGCTTTGTCTGAAAAGAGCTTAAAGGACGCGTTGACCATATTTCACCAGTTATACCGCAGCAAGGTTGATTTATTTTATCTGCTTTCATTGCTGGCCAGCCAATACCGGGTGATGTTGTTTGCCCTGGGATCGCACCCGCGGGAGCGGGCGCCGCAGGAAATTGCGCGCAAGCTGGGCGGCAGTCCGTTTTTCATCCGCAAATGCTTGGAAAATGTCGGCAAGTATTCTGCCGCGGAATTGCAAGATGATTTAGCGGCAATTTTGGAAGCTGACCTCAGCTTGAAAAGCGGCAGTCCCCCGGTGCCGGCCATGGAAATGCTGTTTTGTTCACTTTGTACGGGGAAATAATGGGAAATAGGGCGCGCATAAAAATTATCAGTTATTTTTTTGTGGTTTGTTTCTTTTTAATAACGGTGCGCCTATTTTATCTCCAAGTTATCCAGCATAAATTTTATGAAAAAAAATCATTGGAACAGCGCACCCGGATCATCAAGCTGTCTGCCCAGCGCGGTGACATCAGGGACCGCAACGGTTTTCTTTTGGCAGTTACCGTTGATACTTATTCGGTATTTACAAATAAAGATCAATCTTTTTCCTGGCTGGCGCGAAAATTAGACCTGGCAAAAGCGGAACAAATGCGGGAAAAAGACCCTTTGCATATCGGCATCATCAAAGAAAAGAAGCGGATTTACCCAAAACATAACTTTGCCGCCCAATTAATTGGTTTTGTCGGGCTAGATAATGAAGGATTGTCTGGAGTGGAGTTGTCATATGACGAATTCCTGCGCGGCAGGGAAGGACAAGTGGTAACCGAGGGCGACCCGCAGGGAAGAGAATTATACGGCGCTTTCCGGGAACTGGAAAAAGGCACTGACGGGATGAACATTACCTTAACTGTAGATGAAAGTATCCAATACATTGCCGAGCGCGAAATTGAAAAGCAAGTAAAGCAATACCATGCCCAATCCGGCCTGTGCATCATTATGGACGCTAAGACGGGTGAAATCTTGGCTCTGGCCAGCAAACCCGATTTTGATCCTAATAATTATAAAAATGCCGGCCGTTCTCTCTGGCATCCGCGCTTTCTTGATCCTTACGAACCCGGGTCTACTTTTAAGTTGATTACTGTAGCTTCCGGCCTGGAAGAAAAAGTCATTACGCCCGATTCACGGCTGAAGGCCTTGAATTCGATAACCGTCGGCGGAAAAACAATTGAAAATTCCCATCCTATCCATTGGAAAGGGAGCGACGCTGCCATTTCTTTTGTCCTTGAACAATCGATTAACACCGGAGTGGCCCAAATTGGCCTAAAATTGGGCCCCCAGAAATTTTACGAAAGGATCAAGGCCTTTGATTTTGGCAAACGGACCAGCTTTGGGCTTTATGGAGAATCAAAGGGGATTGTGCGGCACTGGCAGGATTGGTATAAACCAGATGCGGCCATGATTGCTTTTGGGCAAAGTATTGCCGTAACACCCATGCAGCTTTTAGCGGCGGTTTCCGCCTTTGCCAACCACGGCCGGATGGTTAAACCTTATGTTGTGAAAAAAATTGAAAGTGTTGACGGGCAGTATGTTAAAGTTTTTTCTTCCGACAGCCGCCCGCAGGCGGTTTCGGACAAAGTAGCTGAACAAATGATGCAATTGATGAAAAATGTTGTTCTGCATGGTTCGGGCAGGAGGGCGCAAATGGCCGATTTTAAAGTGGGCGGAAAAACCGGCACCGCCCAAAAAGCGGTAGTAGGGGGAAGGGGGTACTTGAAAGGACATTACATTGCCTCGTTTATTGGCATTGCGCCGCTAGATAATCCTCGTTTAGTTGGCTTGGTAATTGTAGACGATCCCAAAGGATGCATTTGGGGGGAAACGGTTTGCGGCCCCATCTTCAAGTCAACTATTGAGTACGCTTTGCGTTATTTGAACGCTAAACCTGACGGTGATATAATGACAAATGTTCCCGCTTTGCGGGATCCCGAAACACATTGAACTGCAATAATAAGGAATCGGGACAAATGTCAAATGACAAATTAAGGAAACGGGTATTATCCGGCATCCAACCGACGGGCAGGTTGCATTTAGGGAACCTGATTGGGGCGGTGGAAAATTGGGTAAAACTGCAGGAAAAATATGATTGTTTTTTCTTCATTGCCGATCTGCATGCGCTGACGACCGCTTATGATGATTCCAAGGCCTTAAAAAATGATATCAAGCAGGTTGCCATTGACCTTCTGTCGGCCGGGCTTGATCCGGGCAAATGCGTCATTTTCCGTCAGTCCGATCTTTCTGAACATGCCGAAATGCATTTGTTGTTTTCCATGATTACTCCTGTTTCGTGGCTAGAGCGCGTCCCAACCTATAAAAGCAAGATGGATGAGATAAAAGGCAAAGACCTCTCGACCTATGGATTTCTTGGTTATCCGGTCCTGCAGGCGGCGGATATTTTAATTTATAAGGCCGATTTTGTCCCCGTTGGCCATGACCAATTGCCGCATATTGAGCTGACCCGCGAGATTGGGCGGCGCTTCAATTATTTCTACGGCGACGTTTTTCCTCTCCCCAAAGATTTATTGACCGACTTTCCCACTTTGCCGGGGACAGACGGACGGAAAATGAGCAAGTCATACAATAATGCCATAGCGTTGTCTGATTCTCCGGCAGTTATTGAGCAAAAGATTTCTACCATGGTCACCGACCCCGCCCGGGTTAAAAAAGAAGACAAAGGACATCCTGCAATCTGTTCGGTGTTTGAATTTTTCAAGATCTTTGCTGGTAATAAAAAGGGCACGGTGGAAAAAGAGTGCAAAGCGGCCGAGCGCGGCTGTGTTGCCTGTAAAAAAGAATTAGCCCAGTACGTCATTAAATACTTGGAACCAATCCACCAAAAACGGGCTGAACTGGAAAAATCACCCGAAGCTATCGACGTGATGCTGACAGAAGGGGCAAAAAAGGCAAAGATTATTGCAGCGGAAACGTTATTTGAAGCAAAGCGGGCGATGGGATTGCTTTTATGACCAGTGATTTAGCGTACCAAGTTGAAATTGAAGTGTATCAAGGGCCGTTTGATTTATTGCTCAAAGCCATTGATGACGGGCAAATTGGTATTTATCATGTGTCAATTAGCCAGATCGTAAATTCTTACTTTATATACTGGCATGAACAGCAGCCCAACCTGGTTTCGGCGTCCGATTTTATCTGTATGGCTTCTTATCTGGTGGAATTAAAATCAAAGTCCCTTCTGCCGGCGCGGGATGAAATTGCGGTTGAAGAAGACAACTTTTCCAACTTGGAAGATGCTTTGGTATCTCATCTGGCAGAGTATACGGCCTACAAACATGCGGCATTGCATCTTAAACAGCGCAAAGAAACCTTTGAGCGGGTCTATGTGCGGTATGAAGGAGAGCAAAAAGAAAAGGACATCGAGCTGGTAGACGTCAATTTAAAAGACTTGGTCATGGCTTTCCAGCGCATCTGGCAGGAAGCGGCCAAACGCGAAACAGTGGTTTCCATTGAAGCGGAAAATATTACTATTGAACAAAGGATTGAAGAGATCAAACAAATCATTGCCGACAAACCTGAAGGGGTGAAATTTGAAAATATCTTTATCCGTAAGACGCGGTTGGAAATTGTGGTAACCTTTTTGGCCATATTAGAATTGGCTAAACAAAACATAATCCAGATCGGACAGGACCGTAAATTTGGAATAATTATTATTTTCGAGAAAGGAAAAGACGCAAATGGAAGAAATAGTTTTACAGAACATGAAGCTCGAAAAAAAGCAAGCCCCGCTGCCGATGCCGGAGCCGGTCTTGCTGTCGTCCAGCCGGCTTAAAAACATCTTAGAATCATTGTTATACGTTGCAAGACAGCCGTTAAAGCCGGACGAGGTCAGCAAAATTACCCATCTTTCCCCGGCTGAAGTAACGGCTGGATTCGAGGAGCTGGCAGTTGAATATTCTGGGCATGGGATCCAGGTAGTACGGGTGGCGGGCGGCTATTTGATGGGGACCAATGCCGAAAATGTCGAATATGTCCATAATTTAGTTAATGCTAAAGACCAAACCTCGCTTTCTGCCCAGTCACTGGAAACGCTGGCCATTATTGCTTACAAACAGCCCATTACACGCGCTGAAATTGAACGTATCCGCGGGGTAAATTCCGACGGGCCGCTCGATTCCCTGCTGGCTAAAAAATTGATTTGTGATCTTGGCCGCAGTCCGCAGGTTGGCCGTCCCTTCCTTTACGGGACGACGAAAGAATTTTTAAGGCACTTTGGTTTGAAAGACCTCTCTTTCCTTCCGCCCCTGCCGGACACCCAAGCTGGGCAGGACGCCCTTTTTAAGACCGCCCTCCATGAGCAGCACTGACGCCCAGCTTTGTGAAGTTTTTAATTCCATCCAAGGGGAAGGGCTTTATGTCGGCGAAAGACAAACCTTTATCCGCTTTGCCGGTTGTAACTTATCCTGCCAATACTGCGATTCGCCGGCGGCGCTTAATATCACGAAAGAATATGGAGTTGAAAAAATACCCGGGACACGGCAGTTTGCAAAATACCCCAATCCTGCCGGCATTAACCAATTAATCGAGCTGGTCAATTTGTTCGAGGCGCCCAAGCTGATCTCACATTCAATCAGCTTAACTGGTGGAGAGCCTTTGCTCCAGGTGGATTTCCTGAAAAATTTTATTCCAGCATTAAAAGAAAAAGTTTCGCTTCCAATTTATCTTGAAACCAATGGGGTATTGCCGGACCATCTTTCCGAAATTATTGATTTGATTGATATTATTGCTTTTGGCCTTAAACTTCCCAGCGCGACTGGGTTATCGCCGTATTGGAAAAAACACAGGAAGGCGCTTGAAATTGCTTACATGAAGGAAGTATTTGTTAAGGTCGTCTTCAGTCGTGAAACGAAAGCCAAAGAAATTGATGAAGCAGTTTCTTTAATCATTGAGGTTGATAACAATATTCCTTTAGTCCTCCAGCCAGTTACCCCCAGCGGTTCCATAAAACACCGGCCGAACCCGGATCAAATCATGGCATTTTATACGCTGGCAAAACGGAAAATAAAAACCGTGCGGGTCATCCCGCAAGTCCATAAACTAATGGGCGTGCTTTAAATGCTTTAAGGTCGTCCGCAAATTTGTAATGTCTTTGTTTCTGTGCTGGTCGTATTCCAGCGCCTGCAGTGACTCCACGATTGGACTGGCAGTAAATCGACGATGACTAACGGCCGCAAAGCCATCATTATTGTAAAACCCAATAATTTCTGATACCCTGATACCCTGATACCCTGATTTTCAAGTTTACACAGGTTAACCTGGGCCCGTGGCGTAACTGGATAGCGTGTTGCCCTCCGAAGGCAAAGGTTGCGGGTTCGAATCCCGCCGGGCCCATGTTTGTATAGCCAAGCATAATGAAATATGTTATATTAAGGTTTCTATGCAGCGAGATCTTATTTCTATCCATGACTTGAGCCGGGCCGAGATTGATAAGATTTTTGCTCTGGCAAGCAAGCTCAAAAAGAAACCCCTGCAAAATTGGCTATCAGGCAAATCCTTGGCCATGATTTTTGAAAAACCTTCCACCCGCACCCGCGTATCTTTCGAGGTCGGCATGTTTGAGCTGGGAGGCACCACAATTCACCTTTCTCCCAATGCCGTCCAATTAGGCGTGCGCGAATCAATTGCCGACGTAGCCCGCACCTTGTCTTGTTATGTTGACGGGGTGATGCTGCGCACTTTCCACCATCGCGATTTGGTTGAATTTGCCCGCTGGTCAACCGTTCCAGTTATTAATGGATTGTCTGACTTATCTCATCCTTGCCAATCCTTAGCTGATATATTCACAATAAAAGAGCTTAAGAATCTAGAAAATCTAAAAATCTCCTATATCGGCGATGGCAACAATGTATGTCATAGTTTAATGTTAATTTGTGCAAAAATGGGAATTAATCTGGTAGTCGCAACCCCAAAAGGTTATGAGCCCAAATACGAAATCACCCGCTTGGCTAAAACCGATGCAAAGCAAACCAAAGCGATCATTGAAATTGTTAATGACCCGCGTACTGCGGTTAAAGGGGCAGATGTTATTTATACCGACGTTTGGGCATCAATGGGGCAGGAGAAAGAATCAGCCGCGCGCAAGCAGATATTTAAAAATTTTCAAGTCAATAAGTCCCTGGTGAAATTGGCGAAAAAAAATGCCTTGATCATGCACTGTCTGCCGGCCCATCGCGGAGAAGAAATAACCGACGAAGTTATCGAAGGTCCAAATTCAATTGTTTTTGACCAAGCGGAAAACCGTCTGCATGTGCAGAAGGCTGTGTTAGCAATCTTACTGGGGGGAAAGAAGCGATGAAAAACGTGAAAAAAATTGTTCTGGCTTATTCCGGCGGGCTGGATACTTCTATCATGATCAAATGGCTGAAGGATAATTACAGCGGCTGTGAAGTAATCGCCTATGCGGCGGATGTGGGGCAGGAAAGTGAATTAAAAGGATTAAAGGAAAGAGCCCTTAAAACCGGAGCTTCAAAAGTATATATTGAAAATCTGACCCAAGAATTTGCCCGGGATTTTATTTTCCCCATGCTAAAAGCGGGAGCCATCTACGAAGATCAATATTTGCTGGGGACTTCGATTGCCCGTCCGCTGATTGCCAAGCGCCAGGTTGAGATTGCCCTCAAAGAAAAAGCCGATGCGGTTGCGCACGGGGCTACCGGCAAAGGCAATGACCAAGTCCGCTTTGAATTAACTTACAAAGCTTTGGCTCCCGATCTAAAAATCATTGCTCCCTGGAGGGAGTGGGAGCTTAAAGGCCGCGAAGAAGAAATCGAGTACGCCCGACGCCACCGCATACCGCTAACCGTTACTAAAGATAAACCCTATTCTTCCGACCGCAATCTCTGGCACATCAGTTATGAAGGGGGAGTGCTGGAAGACCCGTGGTTTGAACCCAAGGAAAACATGTTTATCTTAACCGTTGCTCCCGAAAAAGCACCCGATAAACCGGAATATGTTGAAATCACTTTCCAAGCCGGCGAGCCAGTAGCTGTAAATGGGAAAAAGTTAGATGCAGTCAGGTTAATTAAATTGCTAAATAAACTGGGCGGAAAACATGGGGTGGGGCGGGTAGATATCGTCGAAAACCGCCTGGTAGGCATCAAATCGCGCGGAGTTTATGAAACGCCCGGCGGAACAATCTTATATGCCGCCCACCAGGCGCTGGAAACCATTACCCTTGACCGCGATACGTTGCATTACAAACAATTAGTTGCCCAACGTTATGCTGAACTGGTTTATTATGGACAGTGGTTTACTCCGCTCAAAGCGGCCTTAGATTCATTTGTCAACCAGACGCAAAAAAATGTCAGCGGGGCAGTCCGGTTAAAATTATATAAAGGCAGTTGTTTGGTGGTTGGCCGGAAATCAAACCAATCACTCTACCAACCAGCGTTAGCGTCATTTGAAAAGGAAGAAGTATATAACCAAAAGGATGCAGAAGGGTTCATTAATTTGTTTGGACTGCCGCAAAAAGTCCAAGCCAAGTTAAGAAAGGGGTAATACATGCAGAGCAAACCAAAAAAGTTAGCCAAACCGTGGGCGGGAAGGTTCCGCGAGCCGCTGGCCAAGTTGGCCGAACAATTTACGGCTTCGGTCCATTATGACATAAAACTATACAAACAAGACATTATCCAAAGTATTGCTTATGCCCGCTCACTGCAAAAGGCCCAAATTATCAATCCGGCCGAATGTAAAAAAATCATCAAGGCCTTGGAAGATATTTTAAGAGGGATCCAATCCGGCCATATTAAATTGAAGACCGAGTTGGAAGATGTCCATA
>JASEHX010000143.1 GCA_030018645.1 Candidatus Margulisiibacteriota bacterium
ATAACTAATGCTTATGTTGGCTATAAGCTATTTGTTTTTAAGACCCAAGGCAATTATTTAAATGAATATCTGCGCTTTTATATGGTCTATGGCGCGGCATTGCTGTTTAATTTTTTTCTTCTGCCGATTACAGTTGAAGTCTTTAAACTGTCTCCTCCAGTCGCTCAGGGAATTATAATATGGCTAACTATACTTTTCAGTTATTTTGGTCACAAGCATTTTTCTTTCAGTAAATCTGTTAAAATATAAGCAAATGCGATTTATTGGCGATTTGCTGTTAATTAACCTTTCAGCTATAGCGGCTTTTCTTATTCGCCAATACTTTGGCGATCTCATCATCAAAGATGCGCCTTCGCTTTTTTGGCCGCAATACCTTCAATTGTTAGTTGTGCTTGATTTGTTTTATCCCATAGTATTATGGCTTTTAGGGCTGTATGACAAAAGGCAAAAACGGGCGCTTTTGGAGGAATTTTTACTTATCTTTGGCGTATTCTCGACAAGCATTGCCATTCTAATTGTCTTCTTATTCCTGGGTCGGCTTTACTGGATGTCGCGCATTGTCCTTTTCACTTTCTGGGGATTGTCTATTTTGTTTCTTTCTGCTGCGCGAATAATTTATCGGGGGAATAAAAGCCGGATTGGGCTGGTCAAATTGGATCTTTCGCAGCTAATAAATGGGCTTGCAGAGCAAAAAAACAGATTGGAAGTTAAACTTAGAGAAAAAGTATCGATCATTATTGTCAGCACTAATGAAATTGGCAAGTTAAAGAAATGCCTTGATTCAATAAAAATGGCTCAAATTAAATTACCACTAGAAGTAATTGTAATTGACAACCAATCTTTGGATGGGACGGAAGATTATTTAAAAATGAATTGCCCTGAAGCCAAAGTGTTAGTTAATAAGAAGCGTTTAGGATATTCTGCCAATGTTAACTTGGGGTTAAAAGCCGCTAGCGCCAATTATTGCTTGGTCCTCAATCCGGATGTTGCAGTTATTCCTGGATCGATTGAAGTTATGCTTGATTATTTGATATCCAATCCTAGGGTTGGGATAGCCGGCTGCAAATTATTAAATGAAGATGGTACTTTGCAAACTTCGGTGCGCCGCTTCCTTGATTTTAGAACCTACCTTTATCGCTTTACTCCTTTGCGCGGTTTAATGGCAGGGAGCGCAATTGAACGGTATTACTTAATGCATGATTGGGACCACAACGACAACCGCCTGGTTGACTGGGTATTGGGTGGTTGTATGCTGGTTAGAAGAAAGGCCTGGGAAGAAGTGGGGATGATGGATGAGTGCTTTTTCCTGTATTTTGATGATGTTGATTGGTGCTTTAGGATGTGGGAAAGAGGCTGGCAAGTAGCTTATGTGGCGGATGCTGTAATGATCCATAAGCACATGCGCACCAGCGCCAACAAATTGTTTAGCCGGGAGACAAGAGAGCACTTCAAAAGTTTATTTAAATTTATTTTAAAACACGGTTTTCGCCTGCCAGCCAACTGCCCGTCAAGCATAGAGTAAGAGTAGTGAAAAAGTCGTGATCGGATTTTTGTCTGGGGCGGCCTAGGGGAATTGAACCCCTGACAACAGAACCACAATCTGCTGTGTTGCCTCTACACCAAGGCCGCCGCGCAATTATTATTTTACACTATCTGCCGGCTTGCATTCAATCAATATTATGCTAAAATATATTCGACAGTTGCGGCCCAGGAAATAAGTTAGGCAAAGGAGTAAAATAATGATCGGAGATAAAGGTCAAAAATTTGCGACCATAAAAGTACTGGGGATCGGCGGCGGCGGAACCAACGGTGTCAATCGCATGATTGGCAGCGGAGTAAAAGGGGTGGAATTTTGGGGGGTAAATACGGATGCTCAAGCGCTTAATGTTTCTTTGGCCGACAACAAACTGCAAATTGGTGAAAAGTTAACCAAGGGTCTTGGGGCAGGGGCCAATCCGGAGATTGGCCAAAAGGCGGCGGAAGAATCGCGCGAAGATATCCGTTTGGCGCTTGAAGGTTCAGATATGGTTTTTTTAACTGCGGGGCTGGGAGGCGGAACCGGTA
>JASEHX010000036.1 GCA_030018645.1 Candidatus Margulisiibacteriota bacterium
ACCAAATAATTAGGCCGGATTAGCAGATTTTAGGTGGGGTATGAATAATGCGGGGTCATAATAAAACTAAATCTCAACTCAAAATAAATCTCGACTCACTCGAGACTCGTTAAAGTTTCACCTCGTTCGCTCGATTTACCTCTCCTGGCAGACTTGTACCGAGCGAGACCGCCGTAGGCGGTCGAGTCGAGGTACTGGGGGACAGGGATTCGAACCCCGATACGCAGCTCCAGAGGCTGCAGTCCTACCGTTAGACGATCCCCCACTACACCTTCGGTGTAAATTACAAGCACTAAGCAACAAATTACAAATAAATCACAATATCAAAAACAACAAATATCAAATTTAATATATTGTAAATTGATATTTTGGCATTGTTTGGAATTTGTCATTTGTTTTCTGGTCATTACTGCCTAGTATGGCAGTTTCCACCACTGCGGTTGTAAAAGCAGGATAAATAAGCCAAACAACGTTATAAACGCAGCTAAGCCGACAAACACAATAAATCCCCCCTGGATCGGCTCCTTCCAGCGTGCTTTCATCCACCAAGCAAAAAGCAGGGCTATTATTCCGACAACCGTTACCGATCCGCCCTTAAACCACGGGCTCATGTTGGTAACTTTGACCAGCTGTACATAAAATTCATTCATGGTGATTACAAGTTTAACAATCGAGCGTTGCCTTTGTCAACACGCCTTTTCCACTGAAATTTTTTAATATTACTGTAGAAATAAACTTTGAATTAACATGCCAAACATCAGAGTAAGTTCAACTAGCGGTGTATACTCTGTCCCCGGACTTGCACGATCGTTCCATAAAATATGTGAATGGTTAAAAACGGAAGGACACTTAAGAAGAGCTGCGGTTGCAAGACCTGGAGCGGATCGTTTTGATCTTGCGGCCTTGATTGCTAGGTCTGGATTGCCGCGAAGAACAATTGCAGATACCTTAATGCATCCCTTCCCCGCCCGTCGGTTAGCTGAACTGCGCTCCTTATCATCCTTAAATATTGCCAATATCCTTCCCATCCTCGATGCTGCGCTGGATGATGTTTCTCTTGATGTTAGAAGATTTGCGACAAAAAGAATCACTGCATATTTCACATCCTTACCTGCTGGGGAACCTGGACAAAGCGGCTCCGGTTTAATAACACAAAGCGAACTTGACCATATTCTTTGCCGTGCTTTTAATGCAGCCAACAGAGCTACAGCAGAACAACTTTTACCTAAGCTGGCCGAACGAAAAGCAGCAGAAAGTAATTTTTCGCTTGACCTGGTGTTTGATAAACTAATCGCCATCTCTTACCAATCAAAGGATCCGGCCAGTCGGATTGCTGCTTGTCATCTGCTTGGCCAAGTATCAGAAAATAGAATTATGGAAGCGGCGAATCAATTAGAAACAAATATTCTACTATATGATTCCAGTCCTGATGTTCGCTCAACGGCTAAAACCGTATTACTAGGTATGCCCGATTATGTCGTTTTAAGATTTGTCAGCAGACATGCTTTCACTGGTGATGCTAGTGTCCGACGCCGCTTTTATCAAGCAAGCGCACGGTTGGCAAGCAGGGTATCCCAAAGACGGGATATGCGGACGGTGAGAACTTATCTAATAAGAGAAATAGAGTTGGAAGTTCTTCCGCAGTTGCTTTATTTTTTATTATCACGCGAGATTGGTATAACCGACCAAGCTATAAAGTATGCTTTACAGCTTAGACTGCATCAACCTTTTAACCACGCAATAAAACAGGCAAAGACATTGCTATTGTGGGACAGTGAACTTGCGGAAGCCGCCGCAACTCACAGCGAAGCTATAGTTAGGGGATTATTAAATTTACCTCCAACGACTTTTACGAGCACGGCTCAAGAACAAGCTGTTGATTTTTCCGCTATTGATGCAGTAACTGCCCAATTCCTGGCTGAAGCAATTAAACGCCAAGGCTGGGATGGGTTTAACATTGGTTTTACTACCGAAGCAAAAGAAAGTATTACCCCGGTAGAGGCCGCTTCTCTTGTTTTGGTGCCTTTTCACACTGCAGATCCGGTCGATTCAACATTCAAGCCATTAACCGCTATTCTAACTCCCTTAAAGGAAAGTAATGCGGCGGCTATTATCTGTCCAATTTGCCAGCCGACCATTTTGCCTAAACAAGTTGTGCTCATATCTGATTCCGTCCAATTATCAGTTGAAGAAGACCGGGTTATGCGTCGATTGGAGTGCGTTTATCTCGCGCAGAGAGCTTTGGAAGAAATTGAAAGCGGTGTTCCGGTTAATCAGCGGCTCGCTTTTTATGATAGGGAATTTAGCACCGGTTTTCGCTTGGTATTTACCGCTTACATGAATGTCTGCCGGCTGGCACGTGCAATTTAGTGATGAAAATAAAACCGATATTGGCCACTTTCTAGTCGAGCTGGGCTCATCGAACCCCGACCGCCGATTTTTGGCAGTGAATTAAAACTCCAATCGTTGCCATTTTCAGAAGAAGCGCTGGCGGTAAAATTGGTGCTTTCTCCAAACAGGGCTGAAAAATACAGGCGATAAATGCCGCTAAATTCGCCAATCCTCACGGCTGGCCCGCCCACTCGGTATCCCTCGGGGGTAACAATTGATAATTCTACTTCGGCTGAACTAAAGGTATCTCCGTTATCAGATGAACTGCATACCCGAATTTTGGAACCCTGTAAAAACATCTTATAATCTGTTCCAAAACGATAAATTTCTGGATCCGTCAGGCCTACCCCCTTATTAGAATATACGATACCCAGGTAATAGAATGTTTGGCCGTCGCTGGCCTCAGAAGTAGCGCAACCAACATAATGCGTGCTCGCTTCGGCAATATCTCCTCCTTCCGGAATCTCGCTTTCTGGCACACAAAAGAAATACAGCCGGTACATTCCAGCCCCATCTTGGATAATGGAAGGGTCGGCTATAGTCAAAGTATCTGGCAAACCAAATATCCTTAAAGCCCTAACTTCAAAACTGACGCCATCAGTGTCTGTTTGCTCAGCCAGGCTGAAGGCATTATTATCCCTAAAGTAATAAGCATTATACAAATTTGATAGGTCGGTGGGAGTAACATTTGCGCTGGATAACGTCCTGACCGCCGAAATAATTTTACGAGTAGCATGGCCATCTACAAAATATAAACGGATTTTGCCGTTTTGACCAATAATTGCGTCTGGAACCGAGGCATGTTCAATTATCCCTTCGGTTAACCGTTCGGCAATAAAGCCATTTTCATCGATATTGCGAGCTTCAAAACTCAAGCCATCGCTTGAATAGGCCACCGATATTTTATGCGCGCTTGGACCAAGAGCAGCCGTATAAAGTGTTCCTACGTTTTCCAGATAACTCAAAAATGTATCCATCGGAACAGAATTATCGTATTGGGTAAAAATCGCTTCAAGCGAAACCCGTATATCGCCCGACATGGGAGGCAAACCGGTCCCACCGCCGCTGCTAGTTGTTGTCGTAACAAGAGTGGTGGCAGTCGTTGAAGAATTGGTACTTGAAGTAGTAACCGTTGCCGTTGTTGTTCCCGTCATAGTAACAGTAGTAGTGCTGGTAGTATTAGTGCTAACCGTTCCGGACTGGGTGCAGCCATATAGCAAGCAAACCAAGCAAAAAATTATTAATGCAATAAAAATCCATGGTTTATTCATTGCAGCGCCTCCGAAGAAATCTTCATAGCACAAAACTCGCCGCACATGGAACAAACATTTTTTTCTTTTGACTTCCTTTTCCGGTGGATTGCTCGGGCCCTCTCCGGGTCAATCGCCAATTCAATTTGTTTTCCCCAATTCAATCTTTTCCGTGCCTTCGACATAGCCCTGTCCCACTCTTTTGCTCCTCTAATTCCCTTGGCAATATCCGCGCAATGGCCGGCAATGCGGGAGGCGATTACTCCCTCTTTCACGTCCTCCGGCGTTGGCAGTCCCAAATGTTCGGTGGGAGTTACATAGCAGAGAAAATCGGCGCCGGCATAGGCGGCTAAAGTCCCGCCAATGGCAGAAGTGATGTGATCGTATCCAGGGGTAACATCCGTCGGCAAGGGGCCCAATACATAAAACGGCGCGCCAAAACAGAGTTTCTTTTGCAGTTTGATCTGGCCAACAATTTGGTCATAGGGCACGTGTCCTGGCCCTTCAATAATCACCTGTACACCCTCTTTCCAAGCCATCTTGGTTAATTCACCCAGGACCTTGAGTTCCCCAATTTGCGCGGCATCGCCGGCATCAATAATCGAACCGGGACGCATACCATCACCCAGTGACAAAGTGACATCATACTTTTGGGCAATTTCCAGCAAACGGCCATAGTCCGCAAAAAAAGGATTTTCCCTATCGTTTTCCAATATCCATTTCATTAATAAAGCCCCACCCCTTGATACCACTTCCATTAACCGAGGGTGTTTTTTTAATTGCGATATCGTTTTGCGGGTAACGCCGCAGTGGATGGTCATAAAATCGACCCCTTCTTTAGCTTGTTGTTCAACTACCGCAAACATGCCGTCGGGGGTCATTTTATTTTCCACAATCGCTTGATAAATAGGAACCGTGCCGAGAGGAACGCAACATTCAGTTAATATCCGCTCCCGAATATCCGTAATATTCCCGCCGGTGGATAGGTCCATGACCGCGTCGGTTTTGGCAGCCAAGGCAAATCTAAGCTTTTTTAATTCTTCTCCAACTTTAGGATAATCAGCCGAAGTCCCAATATTGGCATTAACCTTTACCCTCAATCCCTTACCTATACCGATTGCTTTACTGCCTTTATGGAGAGGATTAAATGGAATGGCGATGCGGCCTTTCGCTATTCCTTTTTGAATTTCTTCCGGCTTTAAGAATTCATCCCTTGCCGCCTGGCGCATGGCTGAGGTGATATTTCCCTTGAGGGCTTCTTGGCGCTGGGTCATATTGTTTTTGATTATAGCATAAAATGCTACAATAGCTTTATGAACGATTTATCCAGCAAAAGCATTGCAGAAATCACCGCCCTTTGCAATGAACTGGGCCTGCCGCAATACAAAGCGCGCGAAATCTTCCGTTTTATCAATCAAAAACTGGTTGAGAACATTAATGAAATAACCACCCTTAAAAAAGAAGAGCGTTCTTTTTTTACCATATCTGCAATCCCCCCCGTCAAAATTGAAAAAGGCAAAACCGCTGAAAAAGCCTTATTTACCTTGAACGATGGGAGCCAAATTGAGACCGTTTACATGGATTATGCGGATGAGCGAAAATCATTGTGCGTATCGTCGCAAGTCGGCTGTCCCATGGGCTGTAAATTTTGCGCTACCGGCCGTATGGGATTCATCCGCAATTTAACTGCCGCTGAAATCCTCGCCCAAGTTTATTATTTTGCCAAAAAAGAAAAGATCTCCAACCTGGTCTTTATGGGAATGGGAGAGCCGTTCTTAAATTATGAAAATGTAATGAAGGCGATCTATATCTTGAACGATGATCTAGGATTAAATATCGCCTCGCGCAAAATCGTTATTTCAACCATCGGCCTAATTCCCGGGATCAAGAAATTCACCGATGAAACTAAACAAATCCGTTTAGCCTGGTCGCTGGTTGCTCCCACCGATGAATTAAGGAAAAAGCTAATTGGCTGCAAAGGACTGCCAACTATTGCAGATACCATTAAGGCCTTGCGGGACTACCAAAGAAAGCGCAAAAGAAGGATCACTATAGAATATGTTCTACTAAAACATATTAATGACAGCGAACAAAACTTGCGCGATTTTGCCAAGATCGCCCATAAGTTAGACAGTCATATTAATCTTATCCCTTATAACCTTTCCCCTGCCTCCCAATTCCAACGGGTTGATCCCAGGTTTGCTCGAGATTTTTTAAAATCCCTGGGATGCAATGTTACTGTGCGGCAAAGCTTGGGACAGGAGATTTCCGCCGCTTGCGGACAGCTTTGTCAAATTAGCTATTGACAACTTCGTACAAAAGCGTAAAATGTATGCAGAATTTATAAAGGAGGTTCAAGCTTATGAAAAAGGTTAGCCGTTTGTTTCTTGTATCTTGTTTCTTGTCTCTTGCTATCTGTTCTGCGTTTTTAATGTTTGGCTGTGGGTCAGAATCGACCTCGACTACCACAACCACCGGTACTACCACCACTACTAGTACTACAACCACTACTACCACTACATCCACCACTACCACTACCGGAGTTGTTGCTAACTACGTCGATGACGCCAAATCAGCTTCAATTGTCGCCAGCGGGACGCTTTACTCGGGCAATTTGACCACCCAGTTAGCCCCAGCTGCTGCTTCCTCAATTTATTCGGTCCATGCCGCAACCATCAGCGGTCCGCCGGATTTTTTCTTTAGCCCTCCTTTACCCAGCGATGGTTATATGATAGTAACCACCCTTGAAGTCATTGGCGGGAATCTTACCCCATATCTGTGCTTCTATCTTCCCGGCGGAACAAGGGTTACTCCAAGTCTTTTTTCCGGCAAAAAAATAGCCACTTTTGAGGGTTTTGCTTTGCGTGACATGTTCAGCGATTCCTCGCAAGAAGCCAAACGAATTGCCATTGGCAACTGGATTGGGCTGTTTACGCAAGAAGCCAATCCATACGCCGGCCCATTGTTTACCCCCACTATTGATTCGTTGGGCGGCTACACCGCTTGGTCATACGTATGTCCCATCATGGAAGCAGGATCTGCGGCTCATTACCCGTATAATTTCCATTTTACAACTCCAGAAGTAACCGCCGCAGATAAAATATCTTCCATGGAATGTAAAATGGTTTTCCAAAATAATGTTACTGGCGAAATAAGGATTGATATAGCTACAAGCAGTCAAGGCGACCCAAAGCCAATCGTTGGCAGTTTTGCTGGTTCCAGCTCCATCCTAATTCCTGGCGGGACACTAGATGCAACTGCAACACTCAATTTTGTAGCGGCAGGCGCGAATGATGTTGCTTTAAACTATATTCTTATCACCGGCAGTATTACGCCGGGAAGCAATACCGTTTATATTTCAATGGACCCGGTAGGCAACTCCGGCACGGGACTGCTTTCAAACGAAGCCGGCACACTGCTGGGAACAATTGAAATCACGGCCGTCGGTGGAACCTTCTATCCTGCGGACGGTTCATCAGCCGAAGCATTTTTATTCTAGATTAACACAATTGGTTCACATAAACTGGGGATAGAGCTCAATTCTATCCCCAGTTTTTTTATGCTATAATTGATTTTCTGGCGGGCTTGCCCGCCGGAGTATGTAGTGTATAGGCGGGCTTGCCCGCCGAAGCACGTAGTGCGTAGGCGGGTGTAGTTCAGCTGGTAGAATGTCTGCTTCCCAAGCAGAAGGTCGTGGGTTCGAGCCCCATCACCCGCTTTGCTTAACGGTGGCATGGCCGAGCGGTTAGGCAGCGGTCTGCAAAACCGCGTACTCCAGTTCAAATCTGGATGCCACCTTAGTCATCAATGGGCGCTTAGCTCAGTTGGTTAGAGTACTTGCTTGACAGGCAAGGGGTCAGAGGTTCGAGGCCTCTAGCGCCCATTCTTTGTATAATTTGCCGTGTGGTTTCTTCGATATTGTCGGCGGTTGTAATCGCCGTTACCATGGCAGCTTTGCGCGCGCCGGCTTTAAGCACCAATGCAATATTATCGCCATTTATCCCCCCCATGACCGTGAAAGGAATTTTTATTTTAGGAGCAATTTTCTTGATAGCTTTAACACCAATAACCGCCCTGATATTTCTTTTAGTTTTAGTCGGGAAAATAGGGCCAACATTGATATAATCTGCACCATCCTTTTCGGCCGCCAGTGCTTCTTCTAAATTATGAGTAGATACGCCAATTAGTAATGCGGGCGCCAATTTTCTGGCTTTTTTGATCGGCAAATCATTTTGTCCAAGATGCACGCCATCGGCAGAGTACTTGAGAGCTATTTCAACCGAATCATTGATAATAAGTAAAGCATTGAATTGGCAGGTTAGTTTTCTAAATTCCGCGGCAAATCGGGCTGGATCAAATTTATCCCGCAATTGGACAATTTGCACCCCGCCTTTTAAAACCGCCTCCAGCACCCATACTGGATCGCGCCCCGCGCAGAATTCGGGTGTAATTACCGGATAAAGATCAATTGCATCAAAGCGATGAATTCTTTCTTGTAAATTCATTGCTTATTGGCTCAACACCCATTCTAAAATCATATCGGCTTGTTTAGCGGCGGCAATATTTACGCGCGGGGAACAAGGCGGTTTCTGGCTTGATGCTTCTGTTTTACCGTCCCCAATCAAATAAAAGGAAGCGCTGATTTGCCGGCACTTTATTTCATCGCTTTTACCCCACCCCGCCAGACCAGAAGCAGAAACAAACAGTTTTCCTGATTTGCCAAATTCCTCTGCCATAATCTTTTTATGTTCCGCCTTATCCAAAGCTTCTACCACTATTGAGCAGCTGGAAAAAATATTCCCAATATTTTCATTATCGAGTTTGATTTCATTCATTTCCAATTCGAGATTAGAGTTTATACGTAGAAGATTAGTTTTCAAAGCTTCAACTTTAGGCATACCAAGCTGATCATTAAAATAAAACTGCCGGTTTAAGTTTGATGGCTCTATTACATCGTAATCACAAAGCACCAATTTCCTAAAACCGCTTCGCACCAGGTTAAAAGCACAATTGGAACCCAGTCCCCCCAGCCCGGCAATCCCGATCTTAACTGCTTGAATCTTTTTTAAGTTATCTGCGCCAAAATAATTTTCCAGCGCTTTTTCAAAAGCATTCATATTAATTGCCAATCTTTCATCACCGGCTGGCAGCCCTTTTGCCTGATCGCTATTTTTATTTCCGCTGCACTGCGCTGGTCGGAAACCGCAAACTGGCATTCGCCGACTTCTTTTGAGGCATAACCGCCGACAAAGGTTTTCGATCCGGCAGACATGCGGGTTACTCCCAGGCCGATCAAGTTATCGCGCAGATGGCTATTTTCCCGGGTAGATAAATTAATCCCCACCCGAGGTAAAAAGAGCCGCAGTGCTAAAAGCGCCTGTACCAGATCAGTATCGGATAACCTATGTGCCGGCGAAAAGTTGCTGACCTGCGGCTGTATCCTGGGAAGTGAAACGCTAATCTCAACATCCGGATATTTATCCTGCAGATAGCGGGCATGCAGGCCGGTTAGAAACACTTCCCGGCGAAACGGCGCTAAACCAAGCAATGCGCCCACCCCTACACTTCGCATTTTTGCGCGGCAGGCCCTTTCGGGCGTATCTAAGCGGTAAAGAAAATTGCTTTTCGCCCCTCCTCGATGTAATTCCTGATATAATTTTTCATCATAGGTTTCTTGATAAATGGTCAATCCATCCACTCCCAGGTCAACCAGCTCTCGGTACTCATTTTTCTCAAGCGGATAAATTTCTAGGCTAATCGAACTGAAATAGTTTTTGAGCAGTGACACGCTGTCTTTTAGGTAGGAAAGCGGAGTATGGATTTTCGATTCGCCGGTGAGGATTAAAATATGCTTAATGCCGGTTGCCGCAATGGCTTTGGCTTCTTCCTCTACTTCAGCCAGTGACAGTTGTTTGCGCTCGATATTATTGCTTTTTTTAAAGCCGCAATAAACACATTCATTGTCGCATAAATTGCTTAGATATAGCGGGGCATATAAAAAGATGACCCGCCCAAAATATTGGATAGTTAAAGCGCTTGCCCTTTTCGCCATTGGCTCCAATTGCAGTTGTGCCTGGGGGGAAAGAAGGGTTAATAAGTCTTCAGCGGTTAAATTTTCTTTACTGCAAGCCCCAAACACATCCCTATCCGCAACTTTCTGGAAAAATGCGGCTAGATCGTATTTGCTGTATTGTTCATAAACAACATAAAAACTGTCAGACATTATTTTTACCTTAAAAAGCCGGTTAAGGGGGAAGACGCATCCGCCTGGTTGCTTTTTTCCCGCGGCGCGGATAGATATGCCAACCGTCCAGCGCGCGCGGCTAGGCCAAAGGCCTCCGCCGCAATTACCGGATTTTGGGCAGTGGCTACTGCCGTATTTACCAGCACCGCCGCGCAGCCCATTTCCATGGCTTCTGCCGCGTGAGATGGCTGTCCTAAACCGGCATCAACGATAATAGGCAGATCTATTTCCTCTACCAAAATTCTAACTAATTCGCGAGTAGTTAATCCTTTATTGGTCCCAATCGGCGCCCCCAGCGGCATGATGGAAGCCGCTCCTGCCGATTTCAACCTTTTGGCATCTTGCAGATTGGGGCTGACATAGGGCATGACCATAAAACCTTCCTTTACCAAAATTTCAGTCGCTTTGATCGTTTCCTGGTTATCGGGCAAAAGGAATTTATTATCATTGATGACTTCAATTTTAATCCAGTTGCCGCAGCCGGCCGCTTTTGCAATCCGCGCAATCCTTACCGCTTCGTCCGCCGTTCGGGCGCCGGAAGTATTAGCCATCACAATGCAATCTTTTGGGACAAAATCGAGGATATTTTCTGCCCTGCCGCCTTTATCTACCCGCCGCAAAGCTACCGTTACAATGTGAGCCCCAGATACAATGATAGCATCGCGCATAATCTCATACGAAGCGAACTTGCCGGTGCCCAGGAGAAAACGACTGCGAATTATCTGGCCGGCAATAACGAGAGCGTCATCCATAACTAACCACCGCCTACAAAAGAAATGATTTCAAGTCGATCATTTTCTTGAATAGGAGTGTTTGGAAATTGACTGCAGCTTATAATTTGATGGTTATGTTCGATAATAACTGCGGCAGGATTGATTTGGCGTTTTTGTAAGAGGTCAATCAGCAATAAGCCCGGATTAACTTCGGCATCTTCGCCATTTATTCGTATTTTCATCTTTTTCCCTGCGCAGGCATTACCCTGATCAAGTTCAACGGGTCCCCCGGTTTGCTTCCGGGGTTCTCAGCCTTGGTTTATTTTGGCTCCCCAATATAATAATTATATCACAATGCTTTAATAATTAACTCAACCAATTTCTGGAATCGTATTAATTTCCCTTATTTATATATCCGCCTCTTGCAATAAAATTTCATTCCCACATTCAACCAGTAAGTGCAACAACTGCTAACTGACCGAACATCTCGGACG
>JASEHX010000144.1 GCA_030018645.1 Candidatus Margulisiibacteriota bacterium
GGAAAAGAATGATCATTCCCAATGTGTATATGAACTTTTTCCTAAGGTCTTGGATATTAAAAATACCTGAAATTACGTTAAGCATTTGCCCCCCGCCGCCTCAATTTTTTTCTTGGCTGATTCGGAAAATTTATCCGCTTTTACCGTCAACGCTTTTGTAATTTCCCCGCCGCCTAAAATTTTCAACATTCTGGTTATTTTAAATGTTTCCTTGCTTACTTCTCCGTCAAAAGCATTTAGGTCAGAAACATTAACCACCGCGTATTCTTGGCGGAAAGGGTAATTGGCAAAGCCATGTTTGGGCAAGCGGCGATAAAGCGGCGTTTGCCCGCCTTCAAATCGCTTTCCCTTAGTTCCGCCGCTGCGGCTCTTTTGTCCCTTATGCCCGCGGCAGCAAGTCTTGCCGTGGCCGGAACTAGTCCCGCGGCCGACGCGCTTTTTGCTTTTCACAGATCCCGTTTTTGGTCTTAGTTCATTCAATTTCAACATTCTGTATCCTTAATTCTTTTCCCCGTAAATTGGCTTCGTCTTGGGCGTTCTTTAACTGGGACAACGCATTCAAAGTGGCTTTAGCCACATTAATTGAATTGTTGGACCCAAGTGATTTTGCCACAATATTTTTTAAACCGGATAGTTCGAGCAAAATCCGCACCGCGCCGCCGGCAATAACGCCGGTACCCCTTGGCGCTGGACGTAAAATTACACGGCTAGCACTAAAGTTCCCCACTACTTCATGCGGAATGGTTCCGCCGGTTTGGATGACTTTTAACATTTGTTTCTTAGCGGATTCCACTCCCTTGCGGATAGCAGAGGCAACTTCACCGGCTTTACCGACTCCTAAACCAACTTGCGAGCCCTTGTCCCCCACCACTACTACCGCCCGAAATCCCATTCGTTTGCCGCCAGTAACCACTTTTGTAACGCGCCGGATCTGCACCACTTTTTCAGCCAATTCGCCTTGTTTTTCTTCGATCAAAAGACCAATCCTCCTTCTCGCGCTCCATCCGCAACATTTTTTATCCGGCCGATATATTGGAACCGGCCGCGGTCAAAAATAACTTTTTTTATGCCTTTGGCCGCCGCTGCTGCTGCAATTGCTTTGCCCACCTGCTTGGCGGCCTCGCGGTTCCCGCCTTTTTTCATTTTCAAGCTGGAAACCGCGGCCAGGGTTTTCCCGGCATCGTCATCTATAATCTGCGCATAAATATGGCTGGCACTGCGGAACACCGACAGTCTTGGTCTTTCCACACTGCCGAATATAACTTTTTTTCTGGTTGACTTTTTAGTTTTCACGTTAAATTACGCCGCTCCTGCCGCCTTGGCCGTTTTTCCGGCTTTCTTCCGCACAATTTCCCCTTCATAGCGTATGCCCTTGCCCTTGTAAGGCTCAACCGGACGAATGGCGCGGATATTAGCCGCCAGTTCCCCCACCACTTGCTTGTCAATGCCTTTAATTACTACCTTGCTGGTTCCCTCAACCGCAATTTCAATTCCCTCCGGCGGAACAATTTCTACCGGATGGGAAAAACCCATCTGCAGTGAAAGGTTTTTGCCCTGCTTTGCCGCGCGGTAACCCACTCCCACTAAATCTAACCGCTTTTCAAAACCCTTGGTAACCCCTTCAATCATGTTGAAAAGCAGGCTGTTATATAATCCCTGCAGGGCTAAAACTTTCCGGTCAGAAGAAGCGCACTCGGTGCGGACTTTGCCGCCTTCGGCCACAATTTTAACTTGCGGGCGGTAGCCCGCTGCAATTTCGCCCTTAGGGCCTTTTACTTTGACCAACCCTTCTTCAATTTTTACCTCGACCCCTTTTGGTATCTCGATAATCCTTTTGCCAATTCTACCCATTGTTCATCACCATATTTTACAAATGACCTCGCCGCCCAGCTTTGCCGCCCGCGCCGCCTCATCGGTCATCAGCCCTTTGGAAGTGGAAATAATGGCCACCCCGAAACCCGACTGCACCCGGGGCAGTGACCGTCGGTCTTTGTATACCCGGCAACCCGGCCGGCTGACGCGCTTGATA
>JASEHX010000145.1 GCA_030018645.1 Candidatus Margulisiibacteriota bacterium
CCGCCGAACCGGAGGGGGCCGCCAGTTATCATTTGGCGCTAGCTAAAGGAGGAAAAGGGAACTACGATGCCGCCATCTCTATCCTCCAAGGCATCCTGCGCAAATATCCCAGCTCTGAAATTATCGACCGCACCTATTATTATCTGGGTCATTATCAAGAATTAAATGACCAGCCAGCAAAAGCCCTGCAATCTTATTGGAAGCTCCTGGAAAAATGTCCCCAAAGCAATTGGGCAGCCGATGCCGTCTGGCGTATTGGCCGGATTTATTATTGGTCAGGCAATTATGAACAAGCTTACAATTATTTATCGCTGGTCTCCCAATACCCCCGCAATAAAACTACCGCCCGCGCCCTTTATTTCCAGGCCAAAGCCGCCGAAAAAATTAACAAGCCCGACGATGCTTTGGCCCTGTACCAATATATTGCCGGCAATTTTGATTCTTGCTACTACGGCTACCGCGCCCAAGAACAACTGCAGGATTTTGGAATCATTCTAGCCAGTCCGACGACAGATGCCGTAAGCCAGGACCCGCTTTGGCGCAAGGAATATCCGCGCGAATATTTTGTCCTTGTCTCTTACAAGTCCGATGTCAATGATATCGATCCATATTTGACCCTGGCGGTTATCCGGGAAGAAAGTCGTTTTAAGCCCTCCGCCCGCTCCCGCTCCAACGCCCGGGGCTTGATGCAAATTATCCCTTCCACCGGCCGGGCTATTGCCAAGGATTTGAAAATGAAAAAGTTCCGCACCGCCAAATTACATGATCCCACTACCAATATCGATATGGGGACTTATTATCTATCAAACCTTATTGGCCGATTCGACGGCAATGTTTACTTGGCATTAGCGGGCTACAACGGGGGGCCCAACCGGATCAAAAAATACATCAAGACCTGGTATAATGGAGATCAAGAGCAGCTTGACATTGATGAATTCATAGAAAGCATACCGGTGCGCGAAACGCGCCTCTATGTCCAAAAGGTCATGGAAAGTTATTTTAATTACAAGCGCATTTATGGCAGAGGATAATGTTTTTATAGCTGCCTTAAAAATTCCTGCCAGGGAATAAATTCGATATCGCCCTCTTTGTATAAGCGCGGCGTCAGGCAAACGCAAATCGACCTTTGGCATTTGTGGTCTTTTATAAAACTTCTTAATCCGCGAATATCGCTAAGCCGCGGCGCACTGGAGGCCTTAATCTCGATCGCCCAAATATTTTCGGCATATTCGATGATAAGATCCACTTCGGCCCCGTCGGAGGTCCTAAAGAAGCTAATTTTCGCTTCTCGACCGCGGTAATCAAACAAACGTTTAACCTCTAAAATAATAAAATGCTCAAATGCACGGCCAAAACTATCCGTCCCGGGGACCATGCCGGCAGATAAGCCGCCTTTTAATGCCGTGACAACTCCAGTATCAAAAAAATAAAATTTGGGGTGCCGGATTAACCTTTCGCGGTGAGATTTTACGTATGGGTAAAGTCTAAAGCCAATTAATGTGTCTTCTAATATTGCAAAATATTCTTTTATGGTCCTTGAGTGGACGCCAACTTCCCGGGAAATATTTAAGAAGTTCAAAATATTGCCGTTTTCATGGCCGGCTAAATCTAAAAAGTGCGCAAAGGCCGGAATATTCCTAGTTATGGCTTCTTGCTGGATTTCCTCTTTTAAATAAGTTTCTACATAGCTCCGCAATATCAGCGCCCTCATCTCCTTTTGCTTTTCTAACATTACACTGGGAAGGGCGCCGCTACACAGTCGTTCGTTCAAATCCGCGCTTTCCCCGATCTCTTCGGTGGTAAGAGGGTGCAAATGCAGAGTAATTGCCCTGCCGCCCAACAAATTGACGCCAGCTCTTTTTAATTTGCGGGCGCTAGAGCCGGTAAGAATAAATTGGGCATTGGGCAGCTCCCCCATGATGATTTGTACTTCATTTAATTGTCCCTTCCCAGATTAAATAGTCCTCTAATCCCTGCTTTTATCTCACATTAA
>JASEHX010000146.1 GCA_030018645.1 Candidatus Margulisiibacteriota bacterium
TGCTAAACTAATATTGGTTTTCCCTAAAGCAATTTGGCCAATGATGAGAGTTAAAATTACATATTCAGCAATCTTAAATAAACTGGCTGACAACATCTCTCGTTGTTTATTATTAATAGATATCATTTATGCACACATTATAACAAATAATTTTTTAATTCTCAATTTTATTGATCCTTCGTAAATGCCTCTCTTTTCCCGAAAACTTAGCTTTTAACCAGACAGCAACAATTTTGGTAGCTTTGGCTTTTGTTAACTTTCTCCCGGCTAAACAAAGGACATTGCAGTCGCCGTGCTGACGGCTTTGTTTGGCAATATGAGTATTATAGGCATTCGCCGCCCGGATGCCTTTTACCTTATTCGCCACAATGGTCACTCCTACTCCGGAACCACAAATAAAAATCCCTCGGTCAAACTTGCCTTTTGCTACCGCCTCCGCCGCTGGCCGGGCAAAGTCAGGATAATCAACTGATTCTTCACTGAATGTACCGAAATCTTTATATTCGATCTTCTTTCTTTTTAAATAAGCTTTGATGCTTTCCTTCAACCTATAACCAGCATGGTCCGCGGCTAATGCAATTTTCACTGCATGGCCCTCCTCATTTCACTCACTGCCTCTTTCATTCCAACAATTACAGAACGGGCAATAATCGAAAATCCAATATTGAGCTCTTCCATCCCGGGGATTTTGGTAATTGGCCCTACATTATTATAATCTAAGCCATGCCCAGCATTTACCCGTAGATCAATATTTTGCGCATAGGCAGTCATTTTTTTAATTTTTAACAGCTCACTTTTTACAGTTGACATTTTTCCCTTTATATATGACGCGCGCGCATACCTACCGGTATGCAGTTCAATAAATTCGGCTCCGGTTTCTTTGGCCGCCGCAATCTGTGCTTGTTCAGGATCAATAAACAAACTCACCAATATCCCTGCCTTTTGTAATTTTTGAATTTTTTCCCCTAATCCCTCACCCCCATCCCCTCTCCCACTGGGAGAGGGGGGAATTTTTAACGTTGGCGGGTGAGGGCTTTTAAGCAAATCCAGCCCTCCCTCTGTCGTTATTTCTCTCCGCTTTTCAGGCACCAACGTTATCATATCCGGCCTGATTTTCAAAGCAAAGCGGACCATTTCATCCGTAGCCGCCATTTCCAGGTCCAAACGGGTATCAAGTTTCCTTAAACGGATAACATCTTCATCTTGAATATGGCGGCGGTCTTCGCGCAAGTGGCAGACAATCCCATCCGCTCCGCCGGCAATGGCTCCTTTAGCGGCTTCAATTGGATCGGGAAAGATCTCTTGGCGCGCCTGCCGCAAAGTAGCAATGTGGTCAATATTTACACCCAGGCGCATTAGATCTCCTTATGTATCATACAAATAGCATAAGCAGATATTCCAATTTTTCTGCCGGTGAAACCTAATCCTTCTTCGGTTTTGCCTTTAATATTTATCAAATTGGGACTAATCTCAAGGCATTCGGCAATACTTTTGCGCATTTTTTCAATGTATGGTGCAATTTTCGGCTCTTCCGCCACAACCGTAGAATCGATGTTATTGACCGCATACCCCCGCTCGCGCATCAATTCCGCTACAAATTTCAACAGCTTCAAGCTGGATATACCCTTATAGGTCTTATCGCCAGAGGGAAAATGACGACCGATATCTCCTTCGCCCATCGCCCCAATTACAGCGTCAATGATGGCATGCAGCAAAACATCCCCGTCGGACCAGCCCAGCAATCCTTTGACATGGGGGATCGTTACCCCGCCCACAATTAATTTCCGCCCTTTCTTCAATTTATGTACGTCATAACCAATCCCAATCCGCATTAGAATTCATTCTCCTATCAGTATTATACTAATAACCCTTAATAAAATAAAACACCAGCGAAATATATTCTAGGGCAACTAATTGGGTATCCTCGTGCCGCGTCCACCAGCCGTCAAGTTCAAAACTGGACCTTTGCGCCGGCCAGGAAAT
>JASEHX010000037.1 GCA_030018645.1 Candidatus Margulisiibacteriota bacterium
CGGCCGGCTGGTTTATTTTCGCTTTAATATTAATGGCTAATCTTCTAGAAGTATATGGGGTACTGGCAAGCTTTGGTCTAAATAAAAAAGATGAAAGCGAAAATATTCTGCGCCGCAGTTTGGATTTTTACTTTTTAATCTTTTTCTTCGTCTTTTCTTTACTGCCGATATTAATTTTCTTCTCGCGCAACTTCCCAATAGTCCTCTTTTTTATCGGGATATTTGTGATCAAACTTCTGCTATACATTGTTTTCTTGAATAGTGAAGGAGAGCAATTAATTGGAAAATTCGCCGCCAAATCAGGCCCGCCTGCCGGACGGGCAGGTCCGCATTGGCAGACAATTGCCGATGGGTCGCTTACCTTCGCTTTGTCAATTTATTGCTTTATTCTCGTGGGTACAATAGAGATCTTTTGGGGTAATTATCGTTTTACCTTTGAAGATGCTCTTGGATGGTCGCCTTTTTTCGCTGTCCTTTTGGGCATGCTGCAATGGCCGCTCTTGCATTTGGCCGCGCAAAAAAATAAGACCGCCTGGGATTGGTTAATGTACGCGGTTTCGATCTACTGGATTGGCCTTAGCGCCGCAGTACAGCTTTGTTTATTTAAAGTTTGAAACCAGCATCAAATCAATGATATAGCCGCCGCCTTTAGTATACACTCCGGCGTTCACTTTCCCGGTTACGTCATCCCGGTTGATATAGGCAGGATAAATAGCTGCTAGCTTAGGCGAAACTTGAACGATTACTTTAGCCACCAATGCCGATTTCTTGACCCAAATCCGGGCCCTTTTGTCGGAATCCCAGCGTTTTTCATTGACGGTTTGTTTAAAGGCGGCGTTCGGGAAGCGGATCCCCAATATGTTATCGTTAGGCCAAGCCGCTTTCCAATCGGCCATGATCATGTGATGAAACTTGCTTTTACTGGCGGCTGAATATACATTTTTGGGGGCGGCTTTTTGCGCCAATCCAGCAATTAGAATGGATTCGCATTGGTTAAAGGCCTCGCTGAAGGTGCTTTGGTACTGGGCGTTTAATTCCGCGAGATATTGGTCGGCTTCTGCGCCCGAGATATTCCAGTTTTCAATTTTCTCTTTTACCGCCGAAATCTTTTCCGCCGCTTCATTTAAATTTTCCAAAACACTGCTAAATTGGCTGGCATTACCAGAGCTGGCGACTTGACCTGCAAAAGATTTGGCCTTTTCCAAGTAACTTTCTACAGATTGGCCGTATAATCTTTTTACGCTGTCCAATTTGTTCCCAGGACCACCGCTCCCGCCGCTGCGGGCAGGCACCAGTTTTGCCTCCGCGGGGGTCAGCGAAACCATCATAAAAAACCCGAGCAACAGCATTCCTAACAATCTAACCATCCTACCATCTAACCGTCTAGTCATTTTTTTCCCTCCCTGTAGAAAGATAGCGGCATTTTACCAATTGGGATCAAATTTAGCAAGAGCCGTTAGACATTAAAGCGGATGACTACCACGTCGCCGTCCTGGAAAATATAATTCTTGCCTTCGGTGCGGATTAGCCCCTTTTCACGGGCCTTGGCATAAGCCCCGGCAGTCAGCAGGTCATGCCAATTGATAACTTCAGCCGCGATGAAACCACGTTCCATATCAGAATGGATTTTCCCTGCGGCTTGCGGCGCTTTTGTCCCCTTTTTAATCGTCCAGGCCCGTGATTCTTTTTCGCCGGCCGTGAAAAAGGTAATTAAATCCAGTAATTCATAACCGGTACGGATTAATTTATGCAAAGCGGATTCTTCCTGTCCCATCGTCTTAAGGTAGGCACTGGCATCTTCGTCGGATAATTCAGCAATTTCAGATTCGAGTTTGGCGGAAATTGCCACGACTTTGGCGCTTTCCTTGGCCGCGATTGTTTCAACCATCCTAAGTTGGTCAGGATTTCCGCTCTCATCCACGTTGGCAACATAAAGCACCGGTTTCTTAATGCCCGCCATTTCCAGCTCATAATTGATGATATCAATGTCAAATTGCGGGTCAACCTTGCCTTCGACATGCGCTATTTCTTCGCCTCCAAAACAGCGGACAACGTGGGCAATGGCGTCCACTTCACGGATATGAGATAAAAATTGATTGCCTAACCCTTCTCCTTGATGCGCTCCTTTCACCAAACCAGCAATGTCGTAAAATTCAATAAAAGTGGGAATGGTTTTTTTAGAGGCAAAAAGATTGGCAAGTTTAATTAGGCGCTCATCCGGCACTTCCACCACTCCAATATTGGGATCAATAGTGCAGAAAGGATAATTGGACGCCTCCGCCTTAGCGCGGGAAAGCGCATTAAATAAGGTTGATTTGCCTACATTGGGTAGGCCGACAATGCCGAGTGAGAAACCCATTGATTATTCGCGTCCCTTCTGTGTCGCTTGATATTGTTCGAGAACCGCCAAATAATTATCTATAAATTGTTCGCAGACCTCTTTTTTTTCGATAAAGTGCTGGATGTCCGCCGCCAAATGCTGTTTTCTCACTTTTCGAATTTTATCGCCGATATGCTCTAAAATATCTGCCCAATTATAGTTTTTATACTCTGTCTTTGAGAGTAATTTGGACAGCCTTTTGAAGTTTGGCTGCATCCCCCGCCCCATATACCAGATTAGATCAAAAATATCCCGGCCTTTGAAATCGATCTCGTTGGCCTTTCCTTGATAATATACCCGGGTAAGGAAAGCATTGATCTTGCCGCTCATAAGGTCCGGCAAAGAGTAGCGTTTAATATAAAAGTAAAACCCGTCACGGTTAATTGAGGGAACCTCTATCTTACATGGCGCTGGCGGCGCCGGAGTGGGTTCAATCTTTAGATATAATACTTCCGACCCCTTATATGACAATCCCAATTCTTTTAATAAAGGGAATTTAATGTATATTTTATCATTCTTGCCCTTTAACGCCGAAGTAATGCCCGAATATTTAAACACTTTTTTGAAATAATCTGTTATCTCTTCTTTTAATCCTGATATGCTTATTTTATCTTTATAATCAAAATCCAAATCTTCTGACAAGCGGGGCAGTCCAAAACAAAACCGCAAACAAGTGCCGCCGGTAAAAATAAGCTTTTGGTTGTATTTTTTTTCATTATAAATAAAATTAAGGGCGCGAACCTGCAGATATTCTTTGATCTCATTAATAATATAGTCGGAGCGCAGTCCTTTGGACTTCAACATGGCTGCAAACGCTTTCAATTGCTCAAGCGGCATTTTTACTCCTCAATAGCTGATATATTTTATTGAGTTTTTTATCATTTGCAATCGTCATATATTTCTCAAACTCTTTCCAATCGCTTTTCTCCATATTATCAATATTAATGCGCAGCTCATCAACCGTTTTTTGATTAATGGTTTTTGTTCTTCTTTTAAAAAAATATAGGAAATCAAAAAGAGCTTTGCTTTTGGTAGCGATATAATATGGATAGTCGAAATATTTATCTTCAATAAAACCCAAAAATAAGGGTTCTCTAATGCTTGAATAGGTAAATAGGGCGATGTCGGCCGCAAAGCGCCGGCTGGTCTTAACCGTAACGGATGAAAGCCCAAAGACGGCTTCCGTAAGCATCCCGTATTTTGCCAGCACTGTCTCCATACTTACATAGGAAGGGGCATACAGTACCGAGGCAAGATAATTGAGATATTCATCTACGGCTTGACACTTTTGCCAATAATCGGCGAAGATATATATTCCTCTTTTTAAAGCGATAATTTTTTTGGTTTTAATCCAATTTTTGATGTTCTGGTTATAAGACTCATCCTTAATGCCCGGAAAAAGCAAGCGAAAATTATCCTTGCTGATAAAGGGGGCTTCTTTAGCTAATTTAGAAAATCGCATACGTTTCAGATAAGGTAAATATTATTATACTTATCCGAAACAAATTGTAGCATGCCAATTATTGGCTTGTCAAGCGGCGCCCCATGCCTTGCGCGGGGAAGCGCGTGGAAAAAATTGAGTGAAATTTTTTACCGCTTGTGCGGATAAAAGTTTAACAAAGCCGGAGAGCTTCTCTTCGGCTTAATTTTTTTAGAAAGAGGTAAAAAAATGGGGTTTCGAGTTACTCGGATTGATGTAAGCGGGGCAAATTTGCGTAATTTCAGGCCTGACCTCTATAAATACGGTTCCAAACAGTATAATGCATTAATTGGTCGGCTAAAAAGGGCACGGTGCAGAGCCACTTTGCATGTTGTTGATGAAAGAGGAAGGCCGGGAACAATTTCGGCGCGAGTAAGGGATATCCCGCTTGCAACTTTACAGCATGTATTAATCCCTGGAGCTACGCAGCATTCACACGTTCGACCAAGTGATCTGGCTGCCGCAGAGCAAATTTTACGCCACAATCCGGAAATGGCTAGACGTTTTCGATCCTCGAGGGTTCAACCCATTGATTGGGCAACCCTTCCTTTTGATCTCAACGCCAGCAAAGTTATGTTTGTACAAATAGTTTCCGTAGGAAAAGATGGAAGTGTCGATTGGGGGGCTCAAACCATTGAAAATGGATTATTTCCCTTCCAAGATTTCGCTCTTTCTCCCGCCGCTAACATTTTGCATTACGGTCAAGGTGGTTTTGAAGGAATGAAAGCATTTAGGCAAGCCAATGGGGATATTGTTATCTTTCGCCCGTATGAAAATGCCCAAAGGATGCAAAGGGGAGCAAAAAGATTGGTTATGCCGCCAATTCCAGAAGACCGCTTTATGGAAGCAATCAAAGCGGCGGTATTAGCTCAACCCGAATTAATCCCTCCCGCAGGCAGTGGAGCGGCCTTGTATATTCGGCCTTTTCTCTTTGGTTCGGGGCCGGTGCTGGGAGTAAAACCGGCGAGCGAATATACTTTTGCGGTTTTCGTCAGTCCAGTTGGCCCGTATTTTAAAGCTGGCTTTCAGCCAACCAGTTTGCGGGTTGAAACAAAATACCATCGCTCGGGCCCAGGATTAACCGGTGACATAAAAGCGGATGGGAATTATGTCGTAGGATTAATGGCGGCAAAAGAGGCTAAAGCCGCTGGTTTTGGAGAAATATTATGGCTAGATGCGGCTTGTGAAAATGTTGAAGAAGCTGGAGCCGCCAACTTTTTCTGTGTGGTTGATAATGAAATCTATACGTCAATGCTAACCGGCACGATCTTACCAGGGATAACGCGCGACAGCATTATCCAGTTGGCGCGCGAATTTGGCTATACGGTTCACGATGACGCAAAACTCCCATTGGCCCGCGTTTTACAAGCGCAAGAAGCCTTTTGCACCGGTACCGCCGCCGTGATTTCACCGATCGGCAGTATTGAGCATGATGGGACAAAAACTGCTTTCTTCGGCGGAAGCGAAGATGTGCCGGAAAACAGCGTCACCAGCCGGCTTTACAAAGCCCTACTTGCCATCCAGGAAGGCCGCTGGGAAGATTCAGTATTACGTGGTTTATCGTCACAATTTATTGATAGAGTCAAGAGAGAATGGATTTATGTATTGAATACAGCAGGATAGATTGCTGCCCTTTACCTGCTTTTCTGTATACATTACATCTGTATACATTACAATAGAGGTATGTCGCGACTGAAAGAGATTTTAATCATTGTCGGCTGGTTGTTATTATTAACCGCTCTCTTGCCTTTGGGCTGTTCCAGCCAATCCAGTGAATCAACTACAACTTCAACGAGTACTTCTACGACCACAACTTCAACTTTGTCGTCTACCACTACCTCTACGACAATTACAACCACCACCACCCTTTCCCCTGGCGCAATTATTCGTCTTTATTACACTTATTCTCCTTCCGGCAGTAAGGGCAATGATCGGGCTTATGGCTGTGCCTATTCGACTAACGGGGTTAATTTTACGGTTGAATCTTATTCTCTCCTGGCGGCCGATTACCTGACCGATCCGGATGTCTTTAAGGAAAGTGCTGGCCACTGGGTTATGCTTTATTCTAAAGCCACGTCCCCTTCAACCCCCTCCACCCTTTTTAAGGCTATTTGTACCTCGCCGATTGGATCTTTCGAAACGGATATTAATTTTATTGGGGATTTGGGCAATATTTGTTCAACCTTAAATGTAAATGGGCATTTTTATACTTATACCGCATCTAGCGAAGGGATCAATGTTTGCAGTTATGAAGCCGGAGCCCCCCGCCTCTCCTATATCCGGACCATTACCGAACAAGGATTTGTCGATCCTTCGGTAATTCAAATCTCCGCTAACCGCTTTATATTGTATGCAAAGACCTTTAGCGGCAATACCTGCACGGCCGAATCAAGTGATGGAGTAAACAATTGGACTTCTCCCTTGACATTGTTTACCTCGGCTGAAGTCCCGGGAGCGGTGTATATCAATAATACAATTTACCTGTATTACACTGATTTTTCCCAATCCCCCAGTCCGATAGTGGTCCGCACCAGCGCAGATAACGGCGCATCTTACAGCAGTCCGCTAAACATAACCGGCCTTCCTGAATCCGCCTGCGATCCGGACCCGGTAGTTTATGAATAGATAATTGCCTGTCTTGCACACCTCAAAACAGCGTGGCGCAATACGCGCGCTTGCAATTAAAAATCAAAGTGCTATAATTATCCTTAAGGAATAATTCTATAGGGATAATGATGAAAAATCCTTTTTATTTTGGCAAAGAAGTTGTCGGAGAGGCCTTTACTGATCGGACCTTTGAAGTAAGAGGATTGCTTTCTGATATAGAGCAGGGATTAAACATTATTATTTATTCTCCGCGCAGGTACGGCAAAACTTCTTTGATCAAAAAAGTGCTGGGGATTGCCAGGGAACGCGGAATTATCGTCCTTTATCTTGATTTATACCCGATAACCAATTTTCGCGATTTTGTTGAGATTTATGCCCGGGCCCTTTCCAGTTCTGAGCCCCCGTCAAAACTCAAAGGATTTATAAATATTCTAGGGAAACTCATCCCCAAGCTCATGCCAAAAGTAACTCTTGGCCCAAAAGGAGGCGCGGAGATTACTTTTGACCTGGGTAAAATCTTTAAGGAAAAAGAAGCCGTCCTTGATGATCTACTGGAAGCTGTTCATAAGCTGGCGACGCGAAAAAGAAAGCCCGCGG
This sequence comes from Candidatus Margulisiibacteriota bacterium, assembly GCA_030018645.1. Taxonomy (GTDB): domain Bacteria; phylum Margulisbacteria; class WOR-1; order O2-12-FULL-45-9; family O2-12-FULL-45-9; genus JASEHX01. The sequence goes on from JASEHX010000037.1 coordinate 7,065, forward strand.
TAGTAGTTTTTGACGAATTCCAGGAAATCGCCAAATTAGACGAAGCGGAAAAGTTGGAAAGGCAAATTCGCACCCACATTCAAAAACAGCAGAATGTCGCGTATATTTTTCTAGGCAGTAAGCGCCATCTTATGCAAGATATGTTCAAAAATAAAAACCGTCCTCTTTATAATTGCGGCCGGCATTTTCCCTTGGAAAAGATATCGTCGGATGATTTTTGCGTTTTTATCAACCAGCGCTTTGCCAAAACCGGGATAAATATCAATCCCAATGATATTCGTATGATCCTGAAAATAACTGAATGTCATCCATATTACACCCAGCTTTTTTGCCACCTTTTATGGGATAATTGCCGGGAACAGAAAAAAATATTTCCCAATCACATTACGGCTGTTCTTTCCCAGTTATTAAGGGAAGAAGAACATTCTTATTCAATTATTTGGGATGACCTTTCGGCTGTACAAAGGACATTAGTAAAAGCTTTGGCCGCGGATGAAACGCTTCCCCTCTTTTCTCATGCTTTCTTGATCAAGTACGGCCTAAATTCTGCTTCCGCAGTACAAAAAGCCAGACGGACCCTCGAGAAAAAAGAAATTATTGAACGCGGCAATGGGCATTATACCATCAGCGATCTCTTTTTAAAAAAGTGGATTGCCCGCCTTGCGCACCCCAAAACAGATGCGCTAGAATGATAACATGTCAGCCCCTCCCAGCATTAAAATCCTGCCGGATGACTTGGTCAACAAAATCGCCGCCGGAGAAGTGGTCGAAAGGCCGGCGGCCGTAGTTAAAGAATTGGTTGAAAATTCAATTGACGCCAAAGCCACCAAAATCTGCATTGAAATCCAGGGAGCCGGCAGTAAACTAATCCGCGTGGCGGACAACGGCCAGGGAATGAGCCAAGAGGATTTGCGGCTTTCTGTCCAGCGCCATGCTACCTCCAAAATTAGTACGCTGGAAGATTTATTTAATATTCATACCCTGGGCTTCCGCGGGGAAGCCCTGCCCTCCATTGCCAGTGTTTCCAAGTTAACAATTGAGCAGAATCCTTCCGGCCAGGGAATTACCGTTACGGCCAAAGATTTATTTTATAATACTCCCGCCCGTAAAAAATTCTTAAAATCCCCCGCCACCGAAATGGGACACATCGGGGATGTGGTGGCAAAATACGCCCTGGCCTTTCCCCAAATTGCCTTTGAATTGATCGGCGATGGAAAACCCATGCTGCAATCTTCTGGTTCAGGCAACCTTAAAGACGCGGTGTTGTCGGTCTACGGAACTGAACTGCTCAAAGAATTAATCACCGTTAGTTTTGAGTCAGGCCCCATAAAAATCCACGGACTAATTAGCCGCCCGACGGTTTCAAGGATCGATAAGAATTATGAAACCTTCTTCGTCAATAACCGCTATGTTAAGAATTTCTTGCTCAACCGCGCGCTGGAAGATGCTTACCGGACGCTTATCCCAAATAATCGTTATCCCGCCGCTATCCTCTTTATTGATATCGATCCCAAACAAGTGGATGTCAATGTCCACCCCACTAAACGCGAAATTAAGTTTGCCAAAACCCAGGCAGTGATGGATGCCGTGCGTTCGGCTGCCAGCCAAGCTTTAGAAAAGATAAGCCCGGCAAATCCCAATCCGGCGTATTCGAAGTGGGACCCGCCATGTCAAAAGTGGGAAGGGGACAACTGGGCGCCCTCCATGGCCGAGGTTCTTTTCCCCAGTGAATTTTCCGCTAGCGGCAGCCAGCCGCTTTTGCCCATCAGCACTTACAAAAACACCTACATTATTACTACCGACGGGGAGGACCTGGTTCTAATTGACCAGCATGCGGCGCATGAGCGAATAATCTACGATAAGCTGTCAGGGGACAGGGGTCAGGGTATGAACCGAAATGGTTCATACCAGGGGTCAGGGCATGAACCGAAATGGTTCATACCAGGGGTCAGCCGACAAGTTTTATTAATCCCAGAGAACATAGAGCTGGATGCGAAAAGCTTTAGCATCGCCAAAGAAAACCTTGAGCTACTAAATCGTTTGGGGTTTGAAATTGAAGAATTTGGCAGTAACTCCTTTCTGCTCCGCGCCGTCCCAGCCATTTCAGCTAAAATAGCTGCGAAACAACTTTTACAGGATATTATTGCCGAGCTAGAAACCCTAGGCAAAAGTGCCCGAGTAGAAACCAAACAGGAAAATATCCGCAAATTAATCGCCTGCCACAGTGCGGTTAAAGCCGGCGACAAATTATCTCCGCTGGAAATAAACCAGTTGGTAAAGGATTTATACGCCACTCAAAATCCGCTGACCTGCCCTCATGGCCGCCCGATTATGTTTCGGCTAACCGAGGAAGAGATTAAAAAGAAGTTCGCGCGCTAGAAAAGATGATCCTTATAGTTTTTTGATTTCCGAAGTAAAGAAATCCCTGATTGGAACAGCTAAAACCTTGTTGGAAAATTGTTGGCGGTTTTCTCCTTGATATATCACATATTTTTTAACTGGCTTATGCGCTACGGACTCGAACGATTTAAAACCAGCAAGCTCTGCTTCGCTGACATTGCGCCCCGCCTTACATTCTACTGCCACCAGGCTATCTCCGGCATCGATAATAAAATCAACTTCTGCTCCACCCTCTGTCCTATATGAAAATATCTCCCATCCTTTTTTGTTAGAACGGTTATAATAAATAGTTTGTAATATAGCAAACTGCTCGAAAATGGAACCTTTTTCAGCCGGACTTAGAGGAGATCGGTGCAATTTCAACAGTGCATTCCTTACGCCAGTATCAAAAATAATATAGCGATCTCTCTGGCTTACGCGGCGTCTTGTCCTTTTTGGCCGAAACGATGGGATGCGGAAAGCAACCAAAGTATCTTCTAGAATAGTAAAAAAACGACGGATTGTTTCTTTGGGGATTTCAGCATCGTTGGATAATTTGGAATAATTGATCCATTGGCCGCTAGCTTCTGCCGCAATATCTAGAAATCGAGAATAACTGCCAATTGAACGGGTCAAAGCTTCCGCTTGGATCTCTTCTTTTAAATAGGTAATAGCATACGATTCAAGCAAATCCATATCAGAATCGCGATCAAGATAAATACCGGGCAAACTGCCCAATTGAAGAGCCCGTTCAATATCAAATTCCCCACCCATTTCTTCAATGGTTAGCGGATCAAGATATTCGATGATTATTCTGCCAGGCAATAGGTTGGCATGGCCGCGTTTTAATTTTCTTGCGCTTGATCCGGTTAATATAAAGCGAAAAGGCGAATGGTCATCAATTAATACTTGCACCGCATTTAATATTTTTGGGACCCGCTGAACCTCATCAATCGCAATCATGCCTTGTCCTGTCATAGCATTAACTTCGCGAATTAGCTTCGCTGGATCTTTTGCATAGGAAATGAAGATCGCTTCATCGGCCAGATTTATCAGTTTAACCAGCGGAAGTTTTTGTAGCAGAGTTGTCTTGCCAACTTGTCGCGCCCCCAAGATCAATACACTTTTCTTTCCTGCCGTCAGCCTTTTAGTTATAGTCCTGTCTAGCATGCGGTCATTTTACTACGCATTTGACCCACTGTCAATAAGGTTTTGCCCCCATCTTGCCCCATATACTAATATTATAAATATCAAGCTGGTATTCTAAAGTGTGGTTTAATCATGCACAAGAAACGTTAAAAATAAGGTTATTTGGGGATGTTATCCGCAGTTTAAAAAGTAGCAGATTTCCGCAGTGATAAATTCCCCAGGTA
>JASEHX010000038.1 GCA_030018645.1 Candidatus Margulisiibacteriota bacterium
TTTAGGGTAATTTAATCCGGGACATTTGGGGTGGTTTAATTCGGGACGTAACAGCATGGTTTGATTGGAGCTTCAAGTAATTATTAGTCAATTCGTAGTTTTTCTTTTAAAAATATGCTAGAATACTAGTTAATGTTTACCGGCATAATTGAAGAAACTGGGGTTATTACCTCGCTTATTCTGGCTTCTGAAAATGCTAAATTAATTGTAGCTGCCCCGCGTTTATTTACCACTTTGAAAATCGGTGACAGTGTTGCCATTAATGGGGTATGTTTGACGATTGTCAACTTACGTTTAAGAAGCAATATTGAATTTGATATTTCATCCGAGACCTTGAAAAAATCAACCTTGAGGGACCTAAGAATCGGTGACAAAGTGAATTTGGAAAGGGCGCTGACCCTTGCCACCCGCTTAAACGGGCATTTAGTAACGGGGCATGTTGATGGGGTGGGCGAAGTGCGCGAAAAAATTGCGCAAGGCAAAGGATTTGAACTGCATATTTCCCTGCCCAGTGATTTACTGCCTTATTTGGTATCCAAAGGATCAATTGCCATTGACGGGATCAGTTTAACCATTGCTGACCTGCGCGACGGATTATTAATTGCAGCTGTTATCCCGCATACCGCGGCCGCGACTACTTTAAACGAAATCAAGGTTGGGGATCGGGTTAATTTGGAAGTCGATATCCTGTCAAAATACATCGAAAGGCATTTGATGCGAGAATTTGCCCCGCCGCCGCCCGCTATGAGCCAAGACCCCATGATTAAATTGGGCTTCTTGCCGATGGGGTGGATGGACAACTAACGTTGTAATGACAAATTTCAAATGACAAATGACAAATTGAAACATCCTAAATTTAACACAATTACTGAAGCGATTGAAGATATTCGCAATGGTAAGATGGTGGTGGTAGTAGACGGAACCGAGCGGGAAAATGAAGGCGATTTGATAATTGCGGCCGAAAAGGTTACTCCGGCGGCTATCAATTTCATGATTTCAAAAGGGAAAGGTTTGGTTTGCGTCCCCATGACCGGTGCGCGTTTGGATGAGTTGGGCTTGCGGCAAATGGTGGAAGAAAACCGCGAGAGCATGCGCACCGCCTTTACCGTATCAGTTGACGCTCATCCCCGGTTTGGCACCACTACCGGCATTTCTCCTTCCGATCGCACCAAGACAGTTGAAGTTCTCATCAATCCCAAGTCAGCCAAAAATGATTTGGTCGCGCCTGGCCATATTTTCCCCTTGCGGGTGAAAGAAGGAGGGGTCTTGAAAAGGGCGGGACATACCGAAGCGGCAATTGATCTGGCCCAATTAGCCGGCCTTTACCCCGCCGCAGTAATTTGTGAAATAATTTACACGGATGGGAGCATGGCGCGGGGAGAAAAACTTTTTAAATTTGCCCGTCAGTACAAGTTAAAAATTATTTCAATTGCTGATTTGATTTCCTTCAGGCTGCGCAATGAAAAATTTGTCCGGCGCGTTTCTTCGGTCAAAATGCCCACCCAATTCGGTGATTTTATCGCCCATAGCTACGAAGATTTGCTGACCGGGGATCTGCATCTTGCGTTAATTAAAGGAAAAATCAACCACAAAGAAAGCGTGCTGGTGCGCGTGCATTCCGAATGTTTGACCGGCGACGTTTTTGGCTCCCTGCGCTGTGATTGCGGACAGCAGTTGGCAGCAGCCCTGCAAAAAATTGAGTTTTGCGGGCAGGGCGTCTTATTGTACATGCGGCAAGAGGGAAGAGGCATTGGGTTAAAAGATAAACTGCGCGCTTATGAACTGCAGGAAAAAGGGCATGATACGGTGGAAGCCAATCATCTTTTGGGTTATCAAACCGACCTGCGGGATTACGGAGTAGGGGCGCAAATTTTAGCTGATCTCAACCTTTCCCGCATTCGGCTCATTACCAATAATCCGCGCAAAATTATCGGCTTGGAAGGATACGGCCTTACCATTACCGAAAGGGTGCCGTTGATTATCGAGCCGAACCAGTTTAACCAAAATTATTTAATCACCAAACATAAAAAAATGGGTCATTTGCTTAAATTGCCCAAAAAGGAGGGAATGTCGCATGGTAAAAATAATTGAAGGGAATCTGGATGCCAGTAAATTAAAAGTAGGGATCATTGTGTCGCGCTTTAACGAAATTGTTTCAAAAGGATTATTAGAGGGTGCGATTGATTGCTTAAAAAGGCACGGAGCGAAAGAAGCCAATATTACAGTTGCTTGGGTGCCTGGGGCATTTGAATTGCCGCTCTTTGCCAAGAAATTAGCCAAAGGAATGGACGCGGTCATTTGTTTAGGCGCTATTATTCGCGGTGGTACTCCCCATTTCGAATATATTGCGGCTGAAGCGGCCAAAGGGGTAGCAAACGTATCCATGGAAACCGGGATTCCAATGGTTTTTGGTGTTTTGACCACCGATAATCTTGAACAAGCGCTGGAGAGGGCAGGAGCTAAATCCGGCAATAAAGGGTTTGATGCGGCGCTGTCGGCCATTGAGCTGGTAAACCTGGATAAGGAGATATAACCATAAATGGCAAGGGTGCTTTTAGAAAATATTAACAAAAAATTTGGCGATGTTAATGCGGTCAAAAATGTCAATTTAGAAATTAAAGACCAGGAATTTGTGGTGTTAGTGGGCCCGTCGGGCTGCGGGAAAACCACCACTCTGCGCATGGTAGCGGGTCTGGAAGAAATCACCGAAGGAAAAATTTATATTGGCAATCGTTTAATAAATGATGTCCCGCCCAAAGACCGTAATATCGCCATGGTCTTCCAAAACTATGCTCTTTATCCGCACATGAAAGTTTACGATAATATGGCTTTTGGTCTGAAATTGCGCGGAACGGCTAAACATGAAATTAAAAAGATGGTCGGTGAAACAGCCCAGGTTCTCGGGCTGGACAACCTGCTTGATCGTTATCCCAAGCAATTGTCCGGCGGCCAGCGCCAGAGGGTTGCTCTAGGCCGCGCCATTGTCCGGCGGCCGGAAGTGTTTTTAATGGACGAGCCGCTTTCCAATCTTGATGCCAAATTGCGGGTCCAGATGCGGGCTGAACTGCAAAGGATCCATAAGACCTTAAAAGCTACCATTATCTATGTTACTCACGACCAGGTGGAAGCCATGACCTTAGGCCAGCGCATCGCGGTTATCTTGAACGGCGAGCTGCAGCAGTGCGACGAGCCGCTGAAAGTATATTCGCAGCCCTCCAACCGCTTTGTAGCTGGTTTTATCGGCAGTCCCCCCATGAATTTTGTGGGCGGAAAGGTGACGAAAAAAGACGGCAATTATAGCTTTGAAAGCGAAAGTTTTTCTATCCCGGTTCCCCTAGAAGTCGACGGACAACTGGCCGGTTATGTGGATAAAGAAGTGGTTTTTGGCATCCGGCCGGAGGACATTTGGGATGTTCCTTCATCTGCTTGGATCCAGCAAAAAATTCTTTTAGAAAGCACGGTGGATTTTCGCGAAATTATCGGGTCGGAAACTTATCTATATCTAAAAGTCGGGAGAAGCCAGCTGGTTTCGCGCGTCAACGGCATGTGCAACGCGTCTTCCGGCAGTAAATTTGGTATTGTAATTAATTTAAATCGCATCCATTTTTTTGATCCTGCTTCGCAAACCGCAATTATTTAGCATAAAGGACTAACGGGTGGCAGAGGAGAAGTTGATCTTCGAGTTGAGCAAAGAAGGCAGAGAAGCTTTTTCTCTGCCGGAGATTGACGTTCCCGTTGAGCCAATTGAAAAATTAATCCCCCCCGAACTTTTACGTCAGGAATTAAATCTACCTGAAGTGTCCGAAGTCGATCTTGTCCGCCATTTTACCAATTTATCCCGCCGCAATTTTGGGGTAGATAACGGTTTTTATCCGCTGGGCTCCTGCACCATGAAATATAATCCAAAGGTCAATGAAGAGATTGCCCAAATGCCGGGTTTTACTGCTATTCATCCCCTCCAGCCCGAAGAGGAAGTCCAAGGGATACTAGAACTGCTTTATAACTTTGAACAATATATGTGTTCTATCTTTGGTTTTGATGCGTTTACCCTGCAGCCCTGCGCTGGCGCGCATGGTGAATTGACTGCTTTGATGATGATTAAGGCTTATCATGAGAAGAAAGCAGGAAGCAGAGAACAGAAAGAGAAAAACAGAGAACAGGGATCAGGAATCAGAAATAAAATAATTGTTCCTGATTCTTCACATGGCACTAATCCGGCTTCTGTTTCAATGGTTGGCTTCCAGACGATTGTGGTCAAATCCAATGAGCGGGGGAATGTTGATCTCGACACTTTAAAGTCGGTGGTGGGAGATGATACTGCCGGACTTATGATTACTAATCCGAATACTTTAGGTTTGTTTGACGAACATATTATGGATGTGGCCGACATTATCCATCAAGCGGGAGGATTATTATATTATGATGGAGCCAACGCTAATGCTGCCTTGGGAATTTCTAGGCCAGCTGACCTTGGCTTTGACGTCGCCCATTTTAATTTGCACAAAACTTTTGCAACTCCACATGGTGGGGGAGGGCCGGGTTCAGGGCCCGTTGGCGTTACTAAAAAACTCGAGCCGTTCTTGCCAGTCCCTAGGATAATAAAGGAGGCCGCGCATTACGCATTATGTCTTACGAACTTCTCTGATTCAATCGGCAAAATCCATTCTTTCCACGGCAATATTAATGTTATTGTTAAGGCCTATGCTTATATTCGTTCATTGGGCGCCAAAGGATTGAAAGAAGCTTCTGAAAATGCCGTCCTCAATGCCAACTATATTTTAGCCCGCCTCAAACCATACTATTATTTAAAGTACGACCGCACCTGCCAGCACGAATTTGTTATTTCCGCCAAATGGCAAAAGGAAAAATATGGAGTAAAAGCACTCGATATTGCTAAACGCTTGATCGATTACGGTTTTCATCCGCCAACGATTTATTTTCCGCTTATTGTGGAAGAAGCCATGATGGTTGAGCCAACGGAAACCGAAAGCAAAGAAACGCTGGATGCTTTTTGCGATGCCATGATTGCGATTGCCAAAGAATGTGAAACCAATCCCGATTTGGTTAAAACTGCTCCGCATTCAACGCCGGTGAAAAGATTGGATGAAACTAAAGCGGCACGTGAACCTCATTTGCGATGGAATCCTGGCAACTAAAGTTTACCCCCCAATTATCTGGCCAAGCCAATATGGAGTACGATCTGCGTTTGTTTGAGCAATTTGAAGAAGGGAAAATACCTTCAACTCTTAGAATTTATTCCTGGAAGCCTAAGTGTATTTCTCTTGGCTATGCACAGAAGATAGAGAGATGGATAAAAGGGGAGAAAGCCCGTGGGGGCCCGTGGGGGCAGGGAAGATGGGACGTTGTAAAAAGGCCCACAGGGGGTGGAATTGTTTTTCATAATGAGGCGGAAGTTACATATTCAATTGTGACCGATTTGAATAATCCCATCCTGCCAAAGGGATTGGTGCCAGCTTATAAGAAATTGTCGGAGGCGGTGGTATATGCTTTGGGGGAAATAGGGATAAAGGCGGAAATCGGGCATAAAAACCCTCACCCTCCAACGTTAAAGATACCCCCCTCTCCCAGTGGGAGAGGGGGGCGAGCCTTAAGGTCCGTGGGTGAGGGTTCTCATTTATGCTTTAGCTTCCCGGCCGAATACGAGATCGTGGTCGGAGGCAAAAAGATCGTAGGCAGTGCGCAGAAGAGAGGGAATCGAACTCTCCTTCAACAAGGATCGATTTTTGTCAGCTCAACCTCCAAAGCGGCTTTTTCTGTGTTAAAATCTAGACAAAATGAAATAAATGCCATTAGCGTTGAGGAGATTCTGGGTAGAAAAGTTTCTTTTGACGAAATGGCTAAAGCATTAACTATCGGTTTCCGAGAAAGTTTAGGTCATATTTTTCGGTCTTAGAGTCTTTGTGTCTTAGTGTTGATTCCGGATTTTAACACAAAGGCACGAAGACACGAAGGGGAGGAAAACATTAAAGAAGCTTTGTTTTATAAACAATTAGAAGGGGATAAAGTCCAATGCACGCTTTGCCCCTGGAATTGCCATATTGCTCCGGACAAAGTTGGCTTTTGCGGAGTGCGTAAAAATATTGGCGGCAAGCTTTATAGTTTAATTTACGGACATCCTTCCTCGGTGGCAGTTGATCCAATTGAAAAAAAACCCCTCTTCCATTTTCATCCTGGCACTAAGGTCTTCTCGATGGGTACTTGGGGGTGCAATATGCGCTGCGGCCATTGCCAAAATTGGCAGATTTCCCGCGCCACGGCTGATCTTGCAAACAGCGACTATGTTTCGCCCGAGCAAGCCATTGGCATGGCCAAGGAATACGACTGTCAGGGGATTGCCTGGACCTATAACGAACCGACGATCTGGTTTGAATATACACTGGATTGCGCAAAATTAGCTAAGCAGGCTGGATTATACACAGTCTATGTTACCAACGGCTATATTTCTTTTGAAGCGCTGGACACTATTGCCCCTTTTCTTGATGCTTATCGGGTGGATGTTAAAGGATTTACAGAAGAATTATATTTGAAGTTAACCAAAGTGAGGGATTTTAAACCAGTCCTGGCGGCGGCTGAAAGAGCGCTGAAAAAATGGAAGATGCACGTTGAGGTCGTAACAAATATTATTCCGACCCTCAATGACGACGATGTACAACTTTCAGGGATTGCCAAATGGATTGCAGAAAAATTAGGCCAAGATATCCCTTGGCATGTTACCCGCTTTTTTCCACACCTAGAATATAAGCATTTACCGCCGACGGATATCGAGGTCATGGAACATGCCAAACAAATTGGCCATGCGGCCGGACTCAAGTACGTTTATGTCGGCAATGTCCCCGGCCATCCGGCCAGTCATGCTTGAGTTTTATAACGGGTGTGCTAAACTTTAACCCATGCGCTGGCGGCCAAGTTTAATAATAGCTCTTTCTTTTTTGCTGGTTATTATAACCGGTAGTATCTTGCTTTCTCTGCCCATCTCTTCAGCCAAAGGGATTTCTACCAATTATTTAGATGCTTATTTCACAGCCAATTCAGCCACTTGCGTTACTGGTTTGGTAGTGCTTGATACGGGGACCCATTTTTCACTTTTTGGGTTGTTTGTCATTTTATGCATGATTCAAATTGGCGGTTTGGGCTACATGACCTTTTCTACTTTCCTGGTCATGGTCTTCCGCAAAAAAATGTTTATCTCGGATAAGATGCTGATTATGGAAGCCCTCAATATTTATTCGTCTAGGGATGTAGTGGCAATTTTACGCAAGATTTTTGGGATTGTTTTTGTGGTTGAGGGAATTGGGGCTATCATTTTATTTTTGCGCTGGCTGCCGGAACTTGGAGCAAAAAAGGCTTTACTCTATGGGGTTTTTCATTCGGTTTCTGCTTTTAATAATGCTGGGTTTGCACTGCCTGCCAATTTTGCTAATTTATCTCCTTATGTTACTGATTGGACGATTAATTTGACCATTACTTCTTTAATTATTATTGGCGGTATTGGCTTTTTAGTTATTGCCGATATTTTGCAGTTTAGACGCTGGTCTCTTCATTCTAAATTGGCTGTTACTACTACTTTAATTTTAATTGTTTGCGGAACGATCGCTTACTTTTTCCTGGAATACAACAGTACTTTGGCTTCGTTGGCTTTGCCGAATAAAATGCTCGCATCTTATTTCCAGGCAGTCACCCCGCGAACGGCTGGCTTCAATACCTTGGATATGGGTAAAATATTACCGGCCACTGGTTTAATTGTTATCTTTTTAATGTTTGTTGGGGCTAACCCGGGGGGAACCGGAGGTGGTATTAAAACTACCACTTTTGCGCTGGTTGCCTCTACCATTTGGGCTACTTTGCGCAACTCTCGTGATACTATATTATTTAATCGCCGCGTGCCGGCGGAAAATGTCCGGCGGGCGTTTGCGATCACTATTTTAAGCTTGGTAGTTATATCTATTCCGATTTTTGTCCTGACACGGGTTGAAAATTTTGGTATTATGCCGGTTGCCTTTGAAACTGTTTCGGCTTTCGGCACAGTAGGGCTTAGCATGGGAATTACGCCCATGTTAAGTTCGGTCGGGAAAATTATTATTATTATTGTTATGTACGTCGGAAGAGTAGGGCCATTAACGCTATTATTGGCGTTAGCCAGTTCGCAGAAAGACAGCAGGATCGAACCGCCCAAAGAGGGCGTGTCAATCGGGTAAAAAACGAGGAGGAGAAAATATGAAAAAACAATTTGGGGTGTTAGGGCTTGGTAGGTTTGGCGCAAAAGTAGCGCGGGAATTATTTTACAAGAAGCAGGAAGTAGTCGCGGTGGACAAAGATGAAAATATGATCCAGGCGATTAAGGACCAAGTAACGCACGCCTATGTCGGTGATATTACCGATGAACAGGCCTTAAAAGAGGCCGGGATCGGTGATTGCGATGTGGTTATTGTAGCCGAGAGCAGTAATGTTGAAAGCAATATCATTGCGGCGCAAATCTGTAAAGGGTTAGGGGTTAATCGCGTTATCTGCAAGGCGCGCAATACTATCCATGGCAAAATCTTGCAAAAGATTGGGGTAGATGAAATTATTTTTCCGGAACAAGATACGGCGATTAAATTGGTCAACAAGGAAACTAGTTCTGGAGTGCTCGATTATTTTGAGTTAGGTGAGCATGTTAGTATTGTCGGAGTTAAAGCTCCTGGGAAATGGGTCAGCAAGTCATTATCAGACCTTGATTTGCGCAACCGGGCCAATGTTACGGTTTTAGCTGTCCAGCGCGGGGAAGAAAAACTGGTTATTCCGTCCGGGCAGACCATTATTGAATCAGAAGATGTAATCATATTATTTGGGGAAGAAGCTTCTTTTAAAAAGCTAGATTTGGATATTACCCACCGCACCTAGTGTTCTTTTTTGAGTGGCATTTCGTTGGTGGGGTGAGAGGGTTTTAGGACCCCGCCGGAAACCACGTACTTAAACGCATCATCAATTTTCATATCTAATAAGATAACCTCGCGGGCGGGGACAATTACCAGGAAACCGGTGGCGGGGGTGGGAGTATTGGCTATAAAAATATTGATCATTTTTTCGCTGACCTTGGCTTCAATTTCTTCAGCGGCGTCCGAGGTCACAAACCCGACCGACCAAATTCCCTTGCGGGGGTATTCAATCAAACACGCCCGGCGGAACTCATCGGTCCCTTTATGGATAAACAAGACATCGTTGATTTGTTTGGCGGCCGAGTATATGTTCTTTACGATAGGGACGCGGCAGATCAATTCTTCGCCGAGTTGGAAAAGTTTTGCCCCGAAAATATAAGTAGCAAAGTATCCTACCAGGAAGATCAATGCAATGGTGACGACAAAACCTACTCCTGGGATCGGGTGTCCTAAGAATAAGTAAATAACATTGCCTAGGATGCTGTCCAGGAAAGTGAACATGAAATATAAAAGCCAGATAGTTACCAGAAGCGGCAGAAGGGTGATTAAACCGCGGAAAAAATAGGCGCTGGGTTTTTGCCACATATACTTTATTATACTATAATCGGATTGCGTCTAGCAATTGGCTTTGTTATAATGCTCTTGTAAGGAGGGAATTATATGACACATGCTTATATTTTAATTGAGGCTTTACCTGGTAAGGGAATGGAACTGACTAGCATTACTAAAAGCATCAGCGGGGTCAAGACGGTTCATCTAGTGACTGGGCCCTATGATGTTATTGCCTACGTTGAGGCCTCAGACCTAAAATCGCTGGGTGAAATGATCGTCAAGAAAATCCAGGCATCCGGTTGTGTTGCCCGTACTTTAACCTGCATTACAGTTGAGGAATAGCGAAAAAATACTTATTAGGCTTAAACTTCCGCCAAATTTAATTCTTTCTTTAGCCGTTCCGCCAAAAACATTTTTATTAGTGATTGGTATGGCACATCCCTTTTATGCGCCAGGATTTTAAAATATTCTATGAATGATTCCGGCAGTCGCAAGGAAATAGTTTTGATAGAGGGCTTTAAGTTGGGGAAGAGGGTCTTTTTGCCTTTAGAATAATCTAAATATTCAGTTGAATCATGCCTTGCCCAAAATTCAAACTCTTCTTTCTCATTTTTAAAAACCGGGACTTTTTTGTTTTTTTTCATTGGTACCACTTCCTTTCTTTTTTACTCATATCTCTGGCCGAAATTACCCGCAACTTTTTATTTTTAACAGTAAACACTACAAAAAGGAATCTATTGCGATTTGTTTTTCCAAGGGCATAGAATCTTGCTTCATGAGAAGAATGCTTAATGTCCGGAGAAACAACCAAAGGTTTGTTAAAGAATACCTCTTCGCATTCGAAATGGGCAACCTTGTGTTTGTCCCAATTCTTGTCTAAATTAGCACTGTCCCATTCAAATTCTTCTGCTCCGAAAAATATTTCTATCCGCCCATTCATATGTATATGCCAAGTATATACAATGCTATTTTGAAAATCAAGTGAAATTTCGGAGGGGGAGGGGACGATATATATCTAGGAGAGCCCCGAAAAATTGTCAAGAGCAGGTTTTTGTTTGTCGTCGGAGGTATTCTAGCCTATTTTTCTTTTAATCTTTTCCCTTTTTTCTTTCTTTTCTCTGCCCTTTTGAATCATTTTTCTATGTTAGGTTGTGTTTGGGCATGGTAATTCCTTGGGCGGCCCCATGGCCGCCAGTTTAGCCAGGGTTTTTGTCACGCCATTCTTAATTTTCCCCATCAGCCACTTAACAAACTTTTTGTAATTGGAAGCCATGGCTGATAGAAAAGCCTGGATAGTAACCCT
>JASEHX010000147.1 GCA_030018645.1 Candidatus Margulisiibacteriota bacterium
TTGGACATGAAATGAAGTATAGACGAAGGGAAGAAGAATTACAATAGCACTTTTCCCTCAAATACCTTTTCCGCTGGGCCGCGCATTAGTATGTGGTTGTCGTCATTCCATTCGATTTCCAAATTCCCGCCGGGAAGATGGGCAATAACTTTACGACCGACTTTGCCTTGCAGTGATGCGGCGGCAGAGGCGGCGCAAGCCCCGGTTCCGCAAGCCATAGTTTCGCCGGCTCCCCGCTCCCAAACCTTTATATCAATTTCTTTGTCATTGATAACTTTCACAAACTCAACATTAGTGCGATGAGGGAAATGGGGGTGGTTTTCAATTTGCGGGCCGATTTCACTGATGTTTATAGCGTCCAAATCATCTACAAGAATGACCGCGTGCGGATTGCCCATTGAAATCTCAGAAATATCGTATTCATTGTTTTTGATCTTTAATTTTTGATCTTTAATTTTTATTGGAATTCCCATGTCGACTTCAACAATGGAGATGGTCAGATGGCTAGATGGTATGATGGTTGGGAGGATGATGCCGGCAGGGGTTTCAACCGAAATTATTTCTTCAGTTAATTTGTCTGTTTCATAAACATATTTGGCAAAACAGCGGATGCCGTTGCCACACATTTCAGCTTCCGATCCGTCCGGGTTAATAATTTGCAGGCGAAAGTGGGCTTTGCTGGAGGACCAAACGATCAATAGCCCGTCGGCGCCGATGCCAAAATGCCGGTCGCAAAGGTCAATGGCTAGCTTTTTCAGATCGCAGCCATCCAGCTTTTCTTTGCGGGCATCGATTAAGATAAAATCATTTCCCAACCCGTGGTATTTATGGAAAGCGAGCGGCTGCATGGCCATATTGTAACATATTTGGGATGAGGGATATAATAGACCTTATGAACGAGGAAATGGTCAGCACTGGCCTTGCGGGATTGGACGAGATACTGCAATCCCTGCGCCTGGGCGATAATGTTGTTTGGCAAGTCAAAAATATTGGTGAATATATCCATTTTGTTGGGCCGTTTATTGAGCAAGCCAAGCGAGATAAACGGAAAATAATTTATATTCGTTTTGCCCAGCATGCCCCCCTGCTCCAACCGGATCCGCAAATAAAACAATACCAATTAGATGCGCTCAGCGGTTTTGAAAGTTTTACCAAAAATATTCACGATATTATCGCGCAGGAAGGAAAAGAATCCTTCTATGTTTTCGATTGTTTGTCCGATTTGCTTTCGGCCTGGGCAACCGACCTGATGATTGGCAATTTCTTCATGGTGACATGCCCCTATTTGTTTGAACTTGATACGGTGGCTTATTTTGCCCTGCTGCGGGACAGCCATTCTTATAAAACCGTTGCCCGGATCAGGGAAACCACCCAGCTGCTTCTCGACGTGTATAAATATGAAAGCCGATTTTATGTCCACCCAATAAAAGTATGGAACCGGTATTCCCCTTTAATGTTTCTTCCTCATCTGGAAGCCGATGATAAATATCTGCCAGTAACCAGCAGCGCCGATGCCGTTTTGCTGCTTTCTTATATTTCACAAAAAAGCGCCGAAAGCAGCCGCAACCTAGATTACTGGGACCGCTTGTTCCTGGAGGCCAAAGAAATATTAACGGATGGGTCTTTGGACCAGAAGGGAAAAATGCTGGATCTGATTTGCAAAACCATGCTGGGGCGGGAACAGCGGATATTAAGCTTGGTTGAAAAACATTTTACGCTTGAAGATCTTATCAATATTAAAGAGAGAATGATAGGGACAGGCTATATTGGCGGTAAAGCCGTAGGAATGCTTTTGGCGCGCAAAATATTGCGGAAAGACGCTCATGAAAAATGGAATGAACTGCTGGAAGCCCACGACTCGTTTTACTGTTTTTGTCAATAGAAAATAGACCCACTATGTCAATGTAAAACTGACCCACC
>JASEHX010000039.1 GCA_030018645.1 Candidatus Margulisiibacteriota bacterium
ATATTGTTAACATTTATACCAATCCCGATAATTACTTCGCCGGACCTTACGCGCTCCACTAAAATCCCGCAAACTTTTTTTTCATTCACCAAAACATCATTAGGCAATTTAATGGAAGCTGATAAGCCGGTTGTTTCTAAAATGGATGCAACAACCGCTTCTGCCGCTATTTTGGTTAAAGCAATTAATTTGGGCGGGTTCTTGTAGGGTTTTATAATTGCTGAAAGGTAAAGTCCGACTTGCTTTGGCGAATACCATTTACTGCCTGGTTTGCCTCTCCCCTTGGTTTGTTCCTTTGCAATAACTAATGCCCCTTCGCCCACTCCTTTGACAATCAATCGTTTTGCTTCATCATTGGTAGAATCAATCCTCTTATAGCGGAAAATTTGCTTGCCGATAATTCTGCTGGCCACTTTAGAAGCTGTAATTGAGCCCTACCGCCGCCAGATCGGAAGTATCACTGATCGATTTATCTTGATAAACGCGGTACATGGCATCAATGGAGGTTGAAGGAGCGATGGCGTAATTGATGCCGCCTTCAGCCGTCAATTTGCCTTTGGTAGTATCGTAGCGATAATCACTGTTTAGTCTTAGCTCGCCGCGGCCAACCAAAGTAAAATCTTGCGCCAACTGCTGGGCTACCTTGCCGCCGATATTAACCGTCCCGTTGACCAGCGCCCGGTTAAAAGCATCAACCCCGGCAAAATAAAACTCTTCATTGGCAAAATTAGAATCGATAAACTCCGCTCCAATTTTAGAGAATTGGAGTGTGGCAACCGTGCCGGTATCCCACAGATCATTTAAGTCAACCTTTCCTGCCACCATCCAGCGGCTTTGGGCGGAACCGCCCAGCGCCATTTTGCCCTCGGCTTCTAATTTTTTATTGATCGGGGCAGTAATGGCAAGCGCTCCGCGGAGGTTGCGGTTGACCGGATTATTGAGCGTCCCGTCAAAAATATAATCGCCGGTCACATCAAATTCTAATGCATTTAACCACGGTACCTGCCCTACCGTATAGGCCAAAGCTCCGGTAACCTGGCTGGTGTTGACGCGGCCGGTATTGTTCGTCCCCAAAGCCAAATATCCCCCCGACACATCCCATCCCCAAAGACTGGTGTTCGCGGTTATTCCAGTAAGCGGGCGCCAATAGATATAACCGACTTGGCTGGGGTCGGCGTTGGTGGGATCGGCCGCGTGCTGTTTGGGACCGGGACCATAACTGACATTTAAGGTCAATGGTTTCTCCAGTCCAGCTGAAGATAAATCAAATTTTACTTTTGACTCGATTGCCAGCAAATTGGTTGCCAATGACTCGGTGCTGATGATTCCGTCATTTAAATAACCAAAGTCCAGGGTGTCCAAACTAACCTTGACCGAAGCATTGTCGCTGATTTTCTGGTCAGCCGCGCTTATCAAACGGTAATCGGCAATGGTTGCCCGGCTGCCGCCGCTTTGCGACATAAGATTGCCCATTTTCCAATCAGCGATAAAACTACCGGAAACAACGGATGCTTCCTTTTGCTTTTTTAAAGCTTGGACATCGTCTTTTAATGACCTAATATCACTTTTGACGTCTTCACCAGAGATGGCCTTTGCCAGTTTAGACAAAAATACGGCGGTTTCGTAGCGTGAAATGCTTTTAGTGCCCCTAAACGTTCCATCTGGATATCCTTTAGTGACACCTAAGCGAACCAAGTCATAGACCGACGATGCCGCCCAATGGTCGGCGGGCATATCTTTAAACGTAAGGTCAGCAAAAGACGGCAGAGCAACGTCTAAAATACAAACCAATATCACGAAATACTTTTTCATACAATTAACCCAACGACGAGATTATAACATCCGCAAATTAGCAATGCAACTACCAAAATAGCATATGCATCGCAATGATTAAAAGATAAACACCAAAAATTTTGCGCAATAACGGCTCTGAAACCGGCTGGGCAAACGCCGCGCCAAAATAACCGCCAATCAAAAAACCGACTGCCAACAGCGCCGCAAACTTAACATTGACATTGCCGGCCTGCCAATATCTCATGGCCGCTAAAATACCCACTGGAAGCAGCATCGCCGCCAGAGAGGTCCCTTGGGCGCTGTGTTGAGTAAGCTTGTATAAAATAATAAGTGCGGGGATAAGGATGGTTGCGCCGCCGATACCTAAAAAGCCACTTATTATCCCGGAAGCTAGGCCAATTAAAACTAGGCCGAGGATTTCCATTTATTTTTAAAGCTTCTTAAATTTTACAAAAGATCGAGTTGTCCCCGAACTGCTGACAACGCTTCTTTCCGTAATGTCGATCTTAAAATATGAAAACGCCTCGGTAGTCGGGATAAAAGTATAGGCCATGACTGGCCCAAAAATTGGATCAGTTTCTTGGGTAGGAGTTATTGTCAGTGATCCGCCGTTAAAAGATTCGCTAGTGGGACTATCTGTACGCCAATATACAATGCCGTCCAAAATATGCATCATCTTATCGCCAACCAGAGGATTGCCCTGGTCATCCCGGGGAGGCATCCAGCGCAATGCCAAAGAATCTCCACTGTAGGGAACCTTGTTCTCAATGGCATAGATATTTAAATTGAGGGCCTCGATCGTGATAGAATTAACTGAGATTAACCTCGGAATGTCGGTGAATACATAAGTGATAGTGGAAAGATATTCAACTGTTGTCCCAGTCGCCGCATAAGTTAATTGGAACTTAAAAATATCGCCGACCTCCGGAGTAGCATAAGGCGTTACCCAAACTGACCAGCGATCGGAACCTTTGTAAAGCTTATAATTTTCCAATGCCCATGCGGTAGTAACGTTTGGATAATTTTCATAACCAGTATGATTGCCAACTACTTGCGCAGTTAAAAGCAGGGGAGGACCAGAAACAATTTTAATATCCGAGAAGGTTGCAGGAGATACGCCGTTCATGACAACTTCGATTGCCATAACCGTATTTGTGCCAATATTGATTGGTGAACTGTTTATTTCCCCGCTGATATAGGTTGGATAATCTTCATACTGCAGGCCAAGGTCCGGGAACGAATTGGTATTTTGAACGCCGGTAATGTTCACTTCAACCCGGCCAGGAAGCCGAGGAGTCGCATCCATTGCATCCACGGTTCCGTTGCCGTTATCATCGATATCAATAATGTCAGGGACCCCGTCGTAGTCCTCGTCAATACCATTTTTTAACGTTCCAGAGTATAATGCCTCTCCTGTCCCGCGGCCCAGATTTCCAGCTCCCACCGGCACTAATTCTTCGCCGCTTTTTACCCGAGAAGTACTGCTGCTGTCTTGTTCAACCGCCGGCGTTTCAACTGTCGGCGCAGCAGCCCCTTTTCCTGCTTCTAAAACCACCTGCCCCAAATCAATTGTCCCGCTGCCGGCCTCCGGCGTCACCGCCATGACGACCGAATCGCCGGTGGCAACAAATGAAATTGGAGCTGCAAATTCACTGTTTGAATTAAGTATCCCAAGGTAAAAAGATTCGCCGGAAGGAAGATTTTCAAGAATAAAAAAACCATCTGTACTAGTTAAACCGGTAGGGAAATACACTTTATTATCAACCGTCCCAACTGCAAAAATTTCATAGTTTGGGGCTGGGGCGCTGGCATCTGCCTGGGCTCGCAATCCTGAAGTCGATAAAGCGGATGCAGCCCGAATCGTGCCGGTATAAAGTGAACCGCGAATCGAAGTGGCAGCAGCAAGAGTTGTGCTCGAAGTAGAAGAAGAAGTCGTGCTCGTCCCCGTTGCGGTAGTCGTGATTGATGTCGTTGTTGTCGTGGCTGATTCATTAGTTTGCCCACAACTGGTAACCAAGATCAAAATACTAAATCCTAAACAAATTCCAAATACAAGTGAACCAAATTTATTTTGCATGCTAAATCCTCCTTGTTTTTTTTTATAGTGCGCTTATTATAGCATCCGCCATCTGGGATGTGCCAACCGCAGTGGGATCATCGCGATGGGGTTTAAGGTCATAAGTGACCGATTTTCCTTCGGCAATAACTTTGGCCACTGCATTTTCAAGCCGTTTGGCGGCTTGTTTTTCACCCAAGTAATCCAGCATTAACACGGCAGAGAGTATCATAGCAACCGGGTTAACTTTATTCAATCCCGCATATTTAGGCGCGGAACCGTGGATGGCTTCAAAGACCGCCAAACCTTCGCCAATGTTGGCTCCCGGCGCTATTCCCAACCCTCCGATTAATCCGGCACAAAGGTCGGAAAGGATATCACCATAAAGATTGGGCAGGACTAACACATCATAAAGCTCCGGCTTTTGGACTAACTGCATGCACATATTGTCAATTAGCCGCTCTTCATACTCAATTTTACCCTCATACTCTTTGGCTACTTCGCGGGCGGCGGCAAAGAAAAGGCCGTCGGTATATTTCATGATATTGGCCTTGGAAATGGCGGTTACTTTTTTCCGTCCGTGCTTGATCGCATATTCAAAGCCAAATTTGACGATCCGTTTTGAACCGCTGATGGAAATGGGCTTGATGCTGATGCCGGAATCGGGATTGATTTTCTTTTTGGACAAACTTTCAATTTCTCTAATTAAATTGCCGGTTTCGGGTTTACCTTCCTCAAACTCAATGCCGGCATAAAGGTCTTCGGTATTTTCCCGCACCACCACCAGATCAATATTTTCATATTTACTGCGTACCCCTTTGAATGATTTGCAAGGCCGAAGACAGGCGTATAGATCAAGTTCCTTGCGAATAGCAACATTAACCGACCGGAAGCCAGTGCCAATTGGAGTAGTTAACGGGCCTTTTAGGGCTATTTTATTTTTCCGAATAGAAGCAAGCACTCCGGCCGGTAGAGGCGTCCCATATTTCCCAATAACATCCGCTCCCGCTTCCTGAATATCCCAATTAATCTTAACCCCAGTGGCCTCCACACACCTTCGCGCCGCAGTTGAAACGTCAGCTCCAATTCCGTCGCCGGGGATGAGGGTAATATTGTAAGCCATTGATTAATGTTTATTTCCCAATTAATATTTTTTCGCGCGAACTTGCCTTATAGTATAACACACCGGCAACTTGTATTGTTTGATTTTCATCTTATTTTCAAGTATACTAAAACTCCCGCAAATAAAGATTAAAAGAAAGGAGAATTTTTCATGGTCAGATTAAAAGAGGAGTATTTTTTTATTGGGGAGCGCGCCAAAACAGGGGCTAGGATAGAAAAGGTTTATGCCCGGCAAATCCTGGACTCGCGCGGCAACCCAACCGTTGAGGTCGAAGCAACCTTAAAAGACGGGGCAATTGGCCGTGCGGCAGTGCCATCCGGCGCTTCCACCGGCACCCATGAAGCATTGGAACTGCGCGATAAAGATGACAAACGCTACTTTGGCAAAGGCGTCTATTCCGCCGTTAAAAACGTCAATGAAATCATCGGCCCCAAACTCATCGGCATGGCTGTTCATCAACAGCTTAAAATTGACAATCTTATGCTTGAGCTGGACGGCACCCCCGCTAAAAGCAAATTGGGCGCAAATGCTGTCTTAGCCGTTTCACTGGCAGTTGCCCATGCCGCCGCAATATCCTACGGTATTTCATTATTCAAATACATTGGCGGGGAAAGAGGAATAATTTTACCGGTCCCCAGCATGAACGTAATGAACGGCGGCGCCCATGCCGGCTGGAATAACGAATTACAGGAATTTATGATCTCTCCGGTGGGAGCGCAAAGTTTTTCGGAAGCGCTGCGCATCGGGGCTGAAGTTTATCAAACCTTAAAAAAAGTCATTAAAGACCGCGGTTATTCAACCGGGGTGGGCGATGAAGGCGGGTTTGCGCCCAAGTTAACCAAAAATGAAGAAGCGGTCCAAATTATCATGGAAGCCATTGAAAAAGCCGGATATACTCCCGGCAAAGAAGTATGTATTTCGCTTGATCCTGCCGCCAGCGAATTTTACAAAGACGGCAAATACATCTTAAAGAGCGAGGGAAAAGAATTAACTTCGGCCGAAATGGTAACGCTGTACGAAGAATGGCTAACCAAATACCCTATCATTTCAATTGAAGACGGCCTTTCCGAACAGGACTGGGACGGCTGGGCGCTCTTAACTGAAAAGCTGGGCAGTAAAATTCAGTTAGTTGGCGATGATCTCTTTGTTACCAACCCCGAATTCCTAAAGAAAGGCATCAAGCAAAAAGTGGCCAACTCAATTTTAATCAAATTAAACCAAATTGGCACTTTGTCAGAAACCTTATACACCATGGAAATAGCCAATGCCGCCGGCTATACTTATATGACCTCCCATCGCAGCGGCGAAACCGAAGATACCACCATTGCCGATCTGGCGGCAGCGACCAATTCTGGTCAAATAAAAACCGGCGCCCCGGCCCGTTCAGAAAGGGTTTGCAAATACAACCAGTTGTTAAGGATTGAAGAAGAACTGGGAGCAAAAGCCAAATACATCGGCAGGGCTGGATTTAACCCAAAGAAGTAATTATTTTTCTCCCGCAATAAAGTTTTTAATTTTTTCCTTAACGTAAGCCGTTTTAGACAGCATTTCTGCCGCTTCGGCCCGCGTTAAAGGCAAGGCTGGATTAAAACGCTGGTCAGACAAATATTCAAAATAGCCGGCTTCTTTGGAAGCGGCCATAGCCGGCGAAGCAATATGATTCCTGGGAACGTCTGGAAACACCTTTTCCTGCACCTTGTCTTTTACATACAAGCCGGAATAGCGGGCAAAGATAATGGCGGCTTCTGCCCGGGTAACTTTTTTATCTGGTCTGAATGTGCCGTCAGCATAGCCATCCATGTACTTGCGAGCAATAACCACGTTTATGTACGAGGCTGCCGGATTGGAAGGACTGACATCTTTATAATACAATTTCTTATATTCAGCTGTGTTAAACCCTTTGGCCTTGACCAGTATTTCCGCCAATTCTGCGCGTGTAATGGCCTGCTCCGGATGGAAAGTACCGTCCGAAAACCCCGGCATTATGTTCATCGTCGCCAAATATTCAATTGGCTGTTTAGCCCAATAATCGGCCGAGACGTCGCTATAAGTTTTTAGAATTGGTTTAGGGACAACGATCGGTGTTGGCAGGGAGCCGGAAACGGCTGGTTTGCCGAGGAACTTCTTCTTCTTGGAGATTGGCTCCTTATAACCGATTGAAAAAAAGTGGGTGGTATTGCCGCTGATTTCGCCAAACTGATGATACGCATAGTCAAAACTAAACCCTCCTAAATAAATTCCCACCCCTGCCGTCAAATTGTTATCCACCCCTACCCCTGACAAATCCGCCTTTGCTTTTTGATCAATCCCTATTCTCAAAGCTAATACTTTCAGCGGACTGTATTCACAGCCCAGATGCAGGGTTTTTGGCTCATTGTCCCCGCGCAAAACCTCATAATCAAAAAGCACTGCCATGTTCTGTTCGCTGTTCATTTTCAACGCCTTGTCTCCGATTAAATCCAAATGCCCCCCAATTCTAGCGGCATAGGGAATTGATTCTTCCGCCCCATTCTTCACCCAGCGAAATTTACCGCCCAAAGAAGAAGGCAGGATATCATTGGCATTTAAACCGAGCCTGGCCCATGGGCTGGCCTGCCAAAGAATGCCGGCATCAAGATCCATGCCCGTCCCATTGGCATCCTGCATGACCGAGCCCCCGCCCGAAAATCCCTGCAAATAATATTTCAAATTGGCCCCCACCGAAACATTTTTCAGGTTTCCCCGAAAAAAACGGCTTAATTCACTGGCATAGGAAAGAAAAAACAGGCTGGAAGTATAAGAGGATATCCCGGTTACCTCAACGGAAGCTGAAGAACCGGTACCAACCACCTGGGTTAGAGTTATATCGGAAACACCAGCGCTGATATAGCCGACTCCAATTTTACCCACCGGAACATCACTGCCCACTCCCAGTACTAAATAATTGACATCGGAAAGCAGGGTTCCGCTCATACTCATAATCTTAATGCCGTCGCTAAGGGTCAATCCGGCAGGATTGGTAAAAATGGCCGCGGCATCATTAACTCCGCCCGAAAAAGCTCTCCCTAATCCCAAAGTCCTTGCCCCAACGCCGATTTCGGTTAAATCCGAGGCGGCATACGAAGCCGCTGTCAACAGAATTGCCAACAAAATTAAGCCGCAAATTTTTCGCATCGTAAAACTTATTATCGCTCGACCTAATTTCAAAGTCAACCTGATTATGCTAAAATGAATTAATGACTAACAATATCCGCAATTTCTGCATTATCGCCCATATTGACCATGGCAAATCCACCTTGGCCGATCGTCTACTTGAATTTACCAAAACCATCTCAAAACGTGACATGAAGGAACAAGTTTTAGATACCATGGACCTGGAAAGGGAGCGCGGGATTACTATCAAAGCCCAAGCCATCCGTATGGAACATAAAGGTTATATTTTAAATTTAATCGATACACCTGGACATGTTGATTTTTCTTACGAAGTTTCAAGATCTTTAGCCGCTTGCGAAGGCGCATTGTTGTTAGTTGACGCATCCCAAGGGATTGAAGCCCAAACTTTGGCTAACTGCAATATGGCGCTAAACCATAAATTAAAAATTATCCCCATCGTCAACAAAATTGACCTGCCGGGAGCTGAAGTTCCTATGGCCAAGGAAGAGCTGATGCACACCATTGGTTTTGAAGAAAATGAGATCCTGCTGGCGTCCGCCAAAGAAGGGATTGGAATTGCAGAAATCCTCGACGCCATCATTGAGCGCATCCCTCCCCCGCAAGGCAGTGTTGACCAGCCGCTTCAGGCACTAACTTTCGATTCGCATTACGATTCTTACCGCGGGGTAATTGTTTATGTGCGCGTTGTTAACGGCATCCTGCGCAAAGGCGATATGGTTCGTCTGATTGGGACCGGCAAAGAATACGAAGCGCTGGAAATTGGGACTTTAAAACTTGACCTCATTCCCCGGGAGATATTGATTGCCGGCGAAGTCGGTTATTTGATTGCTAACATAAAAAACATAGCCGACGCGCATGTTGGCGACACAATAACGACGGTTAAAAATGGCACGGATATCGCCCTGCCCGGCTATCAACAGATCAAGCCCATGGTCTACTGCGGGTTTTACCCCATCAATGGCGAGGATTATGAACTGTTAAAAGAAGCCCTGGAAAAACTGCAATTAAATGACGCCGCCTTGTTTTTTGAGCCGGAAACCTCTGCCGCATTGGGTTTTGGTTTTCGCTGCGGCTTTTTGGGGCTACTGCATCTTGAAATTACCCAACAGCGCCTTACCCGTGAATTTAACTTAGGCCTGATTGCCACCTCTCCTAATGTTATCTACAAAGTAAACCTAAATAATAAAGAATCATTGTTGATTGATAATCCCGTCAAATTCCCGGACTTTTCTAAGATTGAGAGCATTGAAGAGCCCTATTTTAAAGTTAGTATTTTTACCCCCTCCGAATATGTGGGCGCCATTATGACCTTGGCCAATGAAAAGCGCGGGATCTACACGAATACGGAATATATCGACACCAAACGGGCCATGATAACCTATGAAATGCCCCTTTCGGAAGTGATCATTGAGTTTCATGATTTATTAAAATCGGTCACCCGCGGCTATGCTTCCATGGATTATGAGCCCATCGGCTGCCGGCCTTCTGACTTGGTGCGGCTGGATATTTTGATCAACCATGAGCTGGTGGACGCCTTATCTTTTATTGTCCATCGCGAAAGGGCCCCTTATTTTGGCAAAAAAATGTGCGAGCGGCTGGTGGAAGAAATTCCCAAACAAATGTTTTCGGTCCCTATCCAAGCAGCCATTGGCGGAAAAGTAATTGCCCGCGAAACAATTAAAGCCAAACGCAAAGACGTCTTGGCCAAATGCTACGGCGGCGACATTACCCGCAAACGCAAACTTCTCGAGAAGCAAAAAGAAGGCAAGAAAAAGATGAAGATGATCGGACGGGTTGAGATTCCACAGGAAGCATTTTTGGCTGTATTAAGGATCAATAATTAAGCGGATTATTTTTGCGTTTTCTCTTCTCGATAAACCAAATACAAAAATAAGACAATAATTGCCATTAAAACAAATATAATCATCGTTATAATCGTATTTATATCCACTTTATGCTCTCCTTGCCGCAGACTGGTGCCGAGACCTCAAATATAAATAAAAGGGGATTAAAAATAAAAGAATAAGAATGGCATTAGATAAATAAAACACCAAAAAACCATCAACTATCATGTCCATATACCTCCTTTTCAGGTTCAATATAAAAAGCTAACTGTTACGTCCCGAATTAAACCACCCCAAATGTCCCGGATTAAATTACCCTAA
>JASEHX010000040.1 GCA_030018645.1 Candidatus Margulisiibacteriota bacterium
GAAACTGGAACCATCAAACTGCGGTAAACTGGAACCTTTCTGACTGCGGCCTACAGCCGGATAATGTCCAATTTGGCAATGGTATTATGTCTTTGACTTTAGATAACATCGGGTGTCCACAAGCATGCGATGGCAAACCTTATGCTTCAGCCGAATATCGGACAACCCAAGAGGTCTTTAGTTATGGTTTATACGAAACCAGGATGCGGGCGGCTGAAGGATTTGGTTTAGTTTCTTCTTTCTTTGTTTATACAGGGACCTACGGACAACCATCACATCATGAAATTGATTTTGAGGTACTAGGAAAAGATTGTTCCATGGTCCAAACAAATTATTATGTAGAAGGTCGAGGCCATCACGAGCAAATGATCCCGCTTGGCTTTGATGCCTGCCAAGAATTTCATAATTATGGATTTGCTTGGCAGACAGATTCGCTGGTTTTTTACATCGACGGAAAAGAAGTAAGGCGGATTACGGAAAACTCCGCTACTCCCGCTCGAGAAATTCCCTTTAAGCCCGGTAAAATTATGGTCAATCTTTGGCCAGGAATTGGGGTTGATAGCTGGCTGGGTTCATTTACCTATCAAGGACACTCCATCTCCGCCCAATACGATTGGATCAGATATTTATCTCAAGGCACCGAAACGGCGCCTCTCTCCATGGCCCAAACTCCTCAAACAGCAACCGCAACTCCAGCAACTCCATCTTCAACACCGGTCAATTCTTTATCAATCGCTGATATACAGACCGGCTCTTTTGCTTTTAATGGCGGATCCGCTAGGGTTTCGGGTAGTACTTATACTTTTTCTGCAACCCAAACTCGCGACCCTGGCTTTGGCATCTCAACCGGTAACCGTAATCTTGAAGGACGAAATATTTTAAAATTTGAAATTAAAGGGGATTTTACACAACATGGGAACTACGCAAGGTTAATCGTTCAAGTATATGCTGCAAAGGATTCCGACTCTTCTCCTTCCGTTTCTTTGGATCCAATCCGATTAGATAGCAATTGGACGGAGATTTCGGTTGATCTGCAAGGGCGCATTTCAACTGCCAAGAAAGTCCAATTCTTGCTAGTCACCGATAACGGTAGCTGTAATGTGGAGATTGCAAACCTCCGATTTGAATAACTTTACTACGGTCAAAATTGGACATGCTGTCAAACAATGCTTTATCAATTGAAAACGCCGCCTCCCGGCCCTCCCATAGCGCCCAAACGATCAGCGACTGGCCGCGATGCAATTATTTCTTTTTCATTAATCGTATAATAAAATCGGCAAAAGGCAGGATATCCCCATCTACCTGCCCTTTTTGCAAAGTCCCAAAATATTCATCACGTGTATTTGCCGGGACCGTGATCCAATGATAACCGGACGAAGCCAATACATAATTCATCAGCAGACGAGCGCAACGGCCGTTGCCGTCAGGATAAGGATGGATCGTCACTAAAAAATAATGGGCAAGGACCGACTTAACAATGGCATTACTAATATCATTAATATGACTTGCAAAACACCCCATTAAATCCGGCACTTTTGTAAACGAGGGAGGGACATACCGGCTCCGGCGAATATATACCGGCACCTTACGGTAACCCACTAGTTCAAAACGGCTTAATATTTTTGCTTCAACCGAAGGTTCAAACAAATTAGAAAATATATCCATTATCAATGCTTCTGAAATAATTGGACCTTTAAAATCATGTTTTATTTGGCTAATGATAAATTTAAAAGCTTGCTCATGCCCAATAATGGCCATTTTATTCTTAATCCTTTCCGGATCATTTCCCCCTATTTTTCCTTTACCGGAAATTACGGCGGATACTTCTTCCGGAGTAATGTGATAACCTTCAATGGTCGTAGAATTATAAATATCGTATTGTTTATTCTCTTCGGCAAGCTTAAGAACGGAGGGCAATTGATTGCCTTTAATATTTTTTATCTCTTTACTATATATTTCATTGATCTTCTTTGCATAATCTTCTATTTCATGCTCAAGCTTTGCAACCCAGGGCAATGACATATTATTGTCTCCTTATGCACGATAAATGGTAAACTTATGAACAATACTTTTCAATAAAACCGCTAAGGCGTGATTAAGTGGAGAAGCTATTTGGATCAATTCTTTAGCAACTATCGGTTTTGGATTATCTGCATATAGCGCCTCTAGCATGCGGCGGTTATAATTATAAGATTTAATAAATGCCCTAAGACTGGCGGATTTTCTATTTTTTACGGTAAAGAGCACCCGTTCCGGAACATCGATATAGAGCTTGTTTTTTCCTAATATAAGCGCTTGGCGGGTCTTGAGATTAAAATATTTATCCGGATGAATCTGGATTGTCAGCCCTTTAAATATTTCAAATCCATAATTGATTTTCTTGGCCGAACGGATAACCAATTTGGAAGGAATGCTTTCATCGCCCAAATGCAATCTTAGAGCAGCCTCCTTTTCTATCGCCCAGGGCGCATATTCCCTAAGAAGCACGGAAACGATAGGCCAATAGGCATGATAGATCATATCTTCCAGGCTATCTCCTCGATTTTTTATTATATATAGTCCCTTTTTAATTTCCGCCAGCAGATCTTCATTGCGCAAAGCTTTTCGAACATATTCATCGGGAAACTCATTGCCTTTGATCACATAATTTCCGGCTTTGGTTCTTTTAAGCCAGAAGGCCATGGCTCTTTTCTGAAGTTTGGTGAGTTTTCGCATAAATTTCCTTAGTATAAATATTTAATATAATATAACCGCAGATATTTTATATAATTTGATCGCATATATTTTATATGCATTGTAGCAGATTGCAGGAAGGCGTCAAGTCATTTTTAAGAATTTATCTATCCCCTCCGCCGCTTCCCGTCCCTCCCACAGCGCCCAGACGATCAGCGACTGGCCGCGATGCATATCGCCGGCGGCAAACACTTTTTTCACCGAAGTCTGATAATTATCATCCGTTTTAACATTCCCGCGCTGGTCAAAGTCAATTCCCAATTCTTGCAGTAAATTGTCTTTCTCGGGATGGATAAATCCGACTGCCAGGATAACCATGTCAGCTTCAATCTCAAACTCACTGCCCGGAATTTCCTGCATCTTCGCGTCCAACTTAACACAATATATTCTCTCGATCCCTCGATCCCTTGATCCCTTGATCCCTTTAGTTAACACTCCCCACTGCCTTTCGCACCCTTCTTCATGGCTCGAGGTGGTTTTGAGCAAAATCGGATATTGCGGCCAGGGACAACTGGCTGAACGACATTCCAACGGTTTGGGTAACACTTCAATTTGAACTATACATTTGGCTCCTTGCCGGTTAGCCGTTCCAACACAATCGGAGCCGGTGTCTCCACCCCCAATTACCACCACCTTTTTACCTTTAGCATCAATATCTTCCTGACCCATGACCCTTGCCCCTTGGACCTTCATATTGGATTGTGTCAGATAATCCATGGCAAAAATGATCCCGTTTAACTCTCGGCCGGGAACTTTTAAATCACGCGGTACCTTTGATCCTCCCGCCAAACAAACCGCATCAAAATCGGCTAAAAGTTTATCCGCCGGATAATTTTCGCCAACATTTACGCTTGTTGTAAACTCAATCCCTTCCCTTTTCCATATTTCAATCCGGCGGTCTAAGATTTTTTTCTCCAGTTTAAAATCGGGAATACCGTAACGCATAATTCCGCCAATTTTGTCCGCTTTTTCAAAAACGGTTACCAAATGACCCAATCCGTTTAGTTGAACAGCACAGGACAATCCAGCTGGACCGGAACCGACTACTGCCACTTTTTTACCTGACCGCTTTTTCGGTGGGTTTGGTGTAACAACCCCCTGCTTGAAAGCTTTTTCAATAATAGCCAACTCATTTTCGCGAACTGTTATTGGGTCATCATTAATTCCCAATACACAAGCCGCCTCACACAGCGCCGGACAAACACGGCCGGTTACCTCCGGCAAACAATTGGTTGCAGATAGTAATTCATAAGCTCTTTCATAATGCTCCCCATAAACCAAATCGTTCCATTCGGGAATATAATTGCCAACCGGACAGGCCCAATGGCAAAAAGGAGTGCCACAATCCATGCAACGCGCGGCTTGGTCGCGGGCATCGCTGTCGGAATGGATCTTGCCGCGTTTTATTTTTAGGAAGCCAGTTGGATTCCCCATGTTATACTTCGACCTCTTCTTTTTCGGCTTCGCTGATCGCCCGCTCTTCTAGCACCCGCTTATATTCTTTTGGCATCACCTTGACAAACCGGCGCCGCTCGACCCTAAAATTTTCATAAATGTGTTTGGCAATTACGCTTTGTGTGTTTTGCCAATGCTTTCCAATCATTTCCAAGACCAATTTTTCATCTTCCATTGTCATTTCTTCCAGCTCAACCATTTCCGTGTTGCATTTTTCAGTTAATTCTTTACGCTTATCGTAAACATACGCGATGCCGCCCGACATTCCGGCTGCAAAATTTCTTCCGGTTTTCCCAAGGACCACAACCCTTCCACCCGTCATGTATTCACAACCATGATCCCCTACCCCTTCCACCACCGCAGTTAAACCCGAATTACGGATGCAAAAACGCTCCCCGGCCACCCCCCGGATATAGGCCTCTCCGGCAATGGCGCCGTAAAAAGCAGTATTCCCAATGATAATATTTTCTTCCGATCGATAATCGGCTTTTTGATCGGGACAAATAATAATTTTACCGCCTGAAATCCCTTTGCCAACATAATCATTGGACAAACCCTCTAATTCAAAAGTCACTCCCCGAGCCAGCCATGCCCCAAAACTCTGCCCGGCCGTTCCGTGGAATTTAACCCGAATTGTGTCATCCGGTAATCCGTTTACTCCGTATCTTTGGCAGACCTCGCCCGACAACATTGCTCCTGCGGTGCGATGATTATTCTTGATGGCAATGCACGTTGAGGTCTTTTCTCCTTTATCTAAAGCAGAGGCGAAAATATCTATCAGCTTCCTATCCAGTACCATATCGATCCCGTGATCTTGCGCCATAGAACAGCGCGTTTTAACTTGGGGGGGCATTTGCGGTTTAAATAATATTTTTGAGTAATCGATCCCTTTAGCTTTCCAAGGTAGAATCATCTTATCCACTTCCAACAAATCGGTCCGGCCCACCATTTCATCCAGCTTCCGGCAGCCCAATTGGGCCATAATTTCGCGCAGTTCTCCGGCGACAAAAGTCAAATAATTAATAATGTGTTCCGGCTGGCCGGCAAAGCGGCGGGATAAATATTCATCCTGCGTGGCAACCCCCACTGAACAATTGTTCAAATGACAATGCCGCAACATGACACAACCGCAAGCAATTAAAATAGCAGTGCAAAACCCAAATTCTTCCGCCCCCAGCAAGGCCGCAATAGCTGCATCTCTTCCCGTCCTAAGCTGCCCGTCAGTTTGCAAACGCACCCGGCCGCGTAAATCATTTAAAACCAACGTCTGGTGGGTTTCGGACAAGCCCAATTCCCAGGGAAGACCGGCATGTCTAATTGAACTGACCGGCGAAGCTCCCGTCCCGCCGTCACCGCCCGAAATTAAAATCATATCAGCGTGCCCCTTGGCCACTCCGGCGGCTACCGTCCCTACCCCAATCTCTGAGACTAATTTTACTGATATGCGCGCCCGCGGATTGACATTTTTCAAATCAAAGATCAATTGGGCCAAATCCTCAATGGAATAAATATCATGGTGCGGCGGAGGGGAAATGAGCATTACACCCGGCGTGGTAAAACGGGTTTTGGCAATAATTTCGCTAACTTTGTGGCCCGGCAGCTGCCCGCCTTCGCCGGGTTTTGCCCCTTGCGCAATTTTGATCTGCAATTCGTCAGCATTAACTAAATAGTTGGTATTGACGCCAAACCGGCCGGAAGCCACTTGTTTGATGGCACTGCGTTTTGAATCGCCGTTTGGCATGGGAACAAAGCGCGCGGCGTTTTCTCCGCCCTCGCCGGTATTTGACTTCCCGCCGATCCGGTTCATCGCAATGGCAATCGTTTCGTGCGCCGGACCGCTAATTGACCCATAACTCATAGCGCCGGTAGCAAACCGCTTCAAAACACTCTCGATGGGTTCAACTTCCTCCAGCGGGATAGGATCAACGCCTTTGAATTTTAATAAACTGCGCAGGGTGGTTGGGTTGCCGGCCTGGTCGTTAATTAAATTGGAAAATTCCTTGTACCTTTTGGCATCATTGCGGCGGACAGCATCCTGCAAAGCCGAAATAGAAGCTGGATTCCACAAATGAAATGCCCCGTCTTTTTTCCATTGGTACAATCCGCCGCTTTCCAGCAAGGGTGATGGGTCATTAAAGGCGGCCTGCTGCCGCAGTTTGGTTTCTGCTTCAATCACGGCTAAATCTGCCCCGCCAATCCGGGAGGGAGTGCCTTCAAAATACCGGTTAACCAGGTCCGGAGACAAACCCAGTGCTTCAAAAATCTGCGCTCCGCGGTAACTGCTCAAAGTAGAAATTCCCATCTTAGATAAAATCTTGAGGATGCCATGGTTAAGGGCCAAGCGGTAATTATTTATCGCTGTCCGCGCATCAAGGCATAGTTCTTTTTGTTCAACCAGCAATGCAACGGCTTCATACGCCAGATACGGGTTAATTAAATCGGCGCCATAACCAACCAGGAGGGCAAAGTGGTGCACCTCTCGCGGCTCGGCACTTTCCAGAATAAGGCCGACTTGCGTGCGTTTGGCTTTGCGAATTAAAAAATGGTGCACTGCGCCAATTGCTAAAAGGGCCGGAACGGCATATTGCTGCTTAGAAATCCCTCGATCGCTTAAAATAACAAAGGCAATCCCTTCATTAATGGCTTGTTCAACTTGCTGGCAAACATTCTCAATTGCTTTTTGCATATCGCCTACAAAAAGGAGATAAACCGTACGGCTGCGGAAATTATTTTTTTGGATATGCCGGATTTTTCCCAATTCGTCATTGCTCAAGATCGGCTGCTTGACCAAAAGGCGGCGGCAATGCTCCGCCGACTCTTTAAAAATATCTTTCTGCGGCCCAAGATAGCTTTGCAGGCTCATTACCAATTCTTCGCGGATGGGATCAATCGGCGGATTGGTCACTTGCGCGAAAAGCTGTTTGAAATAACTGTAAAAGAGCTGGGGTTTTGGCGATAAAATAGCATGCGGCGTATCATTACCCATCGAGCCGACCGGCTCTTTGCCCTTTTCAGCCATCGGTTTTATTATGGTTTTCAAATCTTCCCGCGTATAACCATAGGCCCTTAACAAGGTATTAATATCTAAAGTCTCTTTCTCTGTGCTGCTAACAGCTAAGAGATCTTCTAAGTGAACTAAGTTTTCTTTCAGCCATTTTCCATAAGGTTTTTTTGAGCTAATATCCTCCGTGATTTCTTCATCCCTGATGATTCGTTTTTTCTCCGTGTCAATATAAAACATTTTCCCTGGCTCAAGCCTTCCGGATACTTTTATATTATCCGGCTCAATGTCCAGCACCCCTACCTCGGAAGACATAACTACCAGACCGTCTTTGGTCACAATATAACGGGCTGGGCGCAGGCCGTTGCGGTCAAGAACGGCCCCCACATTTCTCCCGTCGGTAAAAGCCACCGCCGCCGGGCCATCCCAAGGTTCCATAAAACAAGCGTTGAATTTATAAAAATCCTTTAGCTTTTTATCAATCTGGGGATTGTGCTCCCAAGCCGCCGGAATAAGCAGCATCATGACTTCGGCAAGCGACCTGCCCGATAAAACCAGCAATTCAAAAACATTATCCAGAGCTGCCGAATCGCTGCCGCCTGGGACAATTGCATTAATTCCCCTCGCCCGCATCCAATTAATATTTCCACGCAGAGTATTAATTTCACCGTTATGGGCCAAGAAACGGAAGGGCTGCGCTAAATCCCAAGTTGGAAAGGTATTGGTGCTATAGCGGGAATGCACCAGGGCAATAGCGCTTTTGATAAGCGGACTCTGCAGATCAAGAAAATATTTTTCTACCTGATGGGGCATTAACAGGCCCTTGTATACTATGGTTCGGGAAGACAAGCTAACAATGTATAATCCTGAAGAGGGAATTTCTTTTTCAATTTTCCGGCGAATATTATATAGTTTGCGCTCAAAATCGATTTGATTGTTTACCTGTTTGCCTTTGGCAATAAAGATCTGCTCAATAATTGGCTGGTTATCGCGGGCCGATTGGCCAATAACATTATCATCCGTAGGCAGTTTTCTCCAACCCAAAAAGTTTTGGCCTTCCTCTGCCACAATTTTTGAAATCACGTCTTCGCAGATGCCTCGCAGCCTTTTATTTTGGGAGATAAATACTAGGCCGGTTCCGTAAGCACCCGCCGGAGGAAGTTTTATCGATTGTTCAGCGCAAATAGAAAGATAAAATTCATGGGGGGTTTGGATCA
This sequence comes from Candidatus Margulisiibacteriota bacterium, assembly GCA_030018645.1. Lineage (GTDB taxonomy): Bacteria > Margulisbacteria > WOR-1 > O2-12-FULL-45-9 > O2-12-FULL-45-9 > JASEHX01. The sequence continues at coordinate 8,407 of JASEHX010000040.1, forward strand.
ATATCCCCGCCCCATCGCCGGTAAAAGGGTCAGCTCCCACCGCCCCGCGGTGGGCTAAGCGTTCAAGGACTTGCAGGCCTTGCTTTACAATGGAATTGGAAGCACGGCCGGCAATGTCAACCACAAAGCCCACCCCGCAGCTGTCATGCTCGAAAGCTGGATCGTAGAGGCCTTGCTGATGCGGATAATTATGTATGCTCATTTCAACACCTTTGGATGGGGGTGAGACCCAAAGGTGTTGAATCTAAAAGTCCCACCCCGCTATTCTACAAAATCGGCAAATACTTCTTTATTTCATACTCGGTCACTTGGATGCGAAACTCATCCCACTCCTGCTTCTTGATGGTAATAAACCGTTCAAACGAATGATCACCCAAGCATTCACGGACCAGTTCGCTCTTTTCCATGATGTGGACGGCCTCACCCAAGCTGGCCGGCAAGGATTTGATGCCTCTTTCGGCTCTCTCATCATCGGATAAATGATAAAGGTTCAATTCCATCGGTTCCGGCAGTTTATAGCCCTCCTCAATCCCCTTGAGCCCGGCTGACAACATGACGGCAAATTGCAGGTAAGGATTGCCGGATGGGTCGGGACAACGCAGTTCCATGCGGGTGGCAACTTCTTTACCCGGCAGGTACATCGGCACGCGGACCAAAGCGGAACGATTGCGTCTTGACCAGGCAATATAAACCGGAGCTTCATAGCCTGGAACTAAACGTTTATATGAATTAATCCAAGGAGCCAAGAGAGCAATCATTTCGGGGGCATGTTTTAAAATACCAGCTATGTAGCTTTTCCCTATATCGGATAGATGATATTTATCTTTGGCATCATAAAAAGCATTAACTTTGCCTTTGAACAAAGACTGGTGGCAGTGCATACCTGAACCATTCTGTCCAAAGATGGGCTTGGGCATAAAAGTGGCATATACGTCGTTTTTGGAAGCGATTTCTTTTACTGTTAACTTATAAGTTACAACATTGTCAGCCATTTTTAAGCCATCATCGTAGCGCATATCAATTTCATGCTGGGACGGGGCGACTTCGTGGTGGGAATATTCCACCTTTACTCCCAATTCTTTTAAAGCCAAGACGGTCTGGCGCCGCAAGTCAGAAGCCATATCGAGCGGAGTCAGGTCAAAATAGCCGCCTTCATCTAAAATTTCGGTACCTTGTGCATTTTTAAAATAAAAATATTCTAATTCTGGCCCCACATAATAGTGGTCAAAACCCATTTTCTTCATCTTGGCAATGGCTCGTTTTAGAATATAGCGGGGATCTCCTTCATACGGCTTGCCGCCAGGCTGGAGGACATCGCAAATCATGCGGGCTACGGCCTTTTCTTGCGGCCGCCAAGGCAGGATTTGGAACGTCGACGGATCGGGCATGGCAATCATGTCCGATTCTTCAATCGCCTGGAAACCGGTAATGGATGACCCGTCAAAACCCATCCCCTGCTCCAGGGCGCCTTCTAGTTCATCCTTGCCGATCGCGAAACTTTTTAGGATCCCGTTTAAATCCGTAAACCACAAGCGAATAAACTCAACATCGTTATCCTTAACCTGCTTTAAAATCTCTTCTTTGGTTGCCATGGTGAAACCTCCTTTGATATCCCTCACCCGCTTGCCTTAGAAATTCCCCCCTCTCCCAATGGGAGAGGGGGGACATCCTTAACTTAATGGGTGAGGGCTTTTAACATCTGTGATATAGCAATTTTATTGCCAACCAATTCCCACTCCCCTTCTCCATAAACCATACATTATTGTGTTTTTCAATTGCATTTTATACATTTATGTCATTTTCAAAAAGGAAGGGGATTCAACACGAAGGCCCGCCTTCGGCGGGCAAGCACAAAGACCTGCCTGCCGGTAGGC
>JASEHX010000041.1 GCA_030018645.1 Candidatus Margulisiibacteriota bacterium
TTTAGGGTAATTTAATCCGGGACATTTGGGGTGGTTTAATTCGGGACGTAACACACAGTCACTAATCGATTCGAATGAGAAGGTCGCTAATTAGAGATAAGATTCGAGAAATTAGCGACTAACCCAAACATTGGGACCGTGTCAAGGCAAACATTGGGACCGTTGACACGTTTGGCAGAATATGGTATTTTGAACACAACGTCAATGGCTGCATGAAGATCGAATTAGGTTTGTTGCAAAAACATTCACAGACATAGGGAAAGCCATGGTTGTGATGGGATTGGCGGGTTATTTTTTTGAAAGGTATCCTTTGGGCTTAAGGATTTTGTTTAGCGTATTGAGTTTTGGACTGGTTATTCTTGGTATCAGCATTTATCCAACAGGAGGTAAAGAGTAATGGAGATGGCAATTGCTTTAGTTGCAATTTTGATGTTTGCTTTAGCTGTGGTCTATCATGACCGCCGGCAGGCAAAACCAAAACCAGTCCATTAACTTCGGCCCGCTTTTTCAATTAATTTTCTGTCCTCATTGGCAAAAAACGTACAGTGCGGCAGTGGGTGAGGGCTTTTATCCAAGCGGAGGTGAAAAATAGTGGAAATGATTGTTGCTGCAATTGCAATTTTAGTTTTCTCCGTAGTATATGCATATTATTTGCAACGCCCGCACCAAGTAGGCAAGCACGTCCCTCAACAGCATTCTTAAGATTGTGTCAATGTCCTAATTTGCTTTTTGGTTTCTAAACCATAATCCCACAGGCTAGGACAGGTTAGGTTTGTAATTTTTTTACTTCATCTTCTAACCAGCGGATGTCATTTTCGCGGTTGACGTTGAATTCGATTTGCTGCAGGGAGCGCATGACCCCCAGCTTATAATTAGCGGCTTCCAGCGTCAGGCGGTTAAATTGGTCCTCCAGCCATTCTTTTTCGGCTGGTTTGGCGGCCGAAAGAGAGGTTTTTTTTATTTCGCTTGATAGCTGCTCAAATTCCAGTCGTGATTCGGACAACAAGCGCTTTAAATGCAGCTCCCGTAAGCGCGAAATCAGCGAAAAAAGCTCTTGTTGTTCAAGGTTGAATTTGTCAAATAGTTCACTGGGAATATCCCTCACCCCTGGTTTTGTAATATCGGCGCTCCCCTCTCCCAAAGGGAGAGGGGAAATAAGGTTGTTTATTATTTCGATCCCCCCTCTCCCACTGGGACCTGCCTGTCCGGCCCGCCTGCCGGACGGGCAGGCAGGCAGGGAGGGGGTTAGGGGGTGAGGGATATCAACCAACGGCGTTTCCTCCTGGTATTCATCCGGCAATTTACCAGAAAGAATAACCCGATCTTTGCGCAGGGTAATGGGGGAGTGCTTCAGCATGCGGCGGTGCTGGTCGAAACGACTGACGGTGGCTTCAGCATCCTTCTGCGGCTCCTGGACGGTGGTTTCCTGGTTTTCCACTTCCGGCAAGAGCGGTTTGTCTTTTAAGGCGTCGAGAAAACCGCGCGAGCGCATTTCTGCTCCGCCGGTCCTTTCTTCAATGATCTTGCGGTCAGCCGCGGTAAAAACGGCTGCAGTTGAAGCCGCCGCAGCTTCCCGCTGTATATTAACCGGAGTAACTGGATTGACAGGCTGTTCGGCCATAATAAATGAATTATAATACCTAAGATTTAGCTTGACAATGGCAAGACAAGCGGGCTACAATCGCCACATTAAAGGAGGTGTTAAAAAATGGCAACTGGTTATTGTGTAAAATGCAAAAAGAAACAGGAAATGGAAAAAGCTAAAGCGGTAACGCTAAAGAACGGCCGAAAAGCCACCAAAGGCGAATGCCCGAAGTGCGGGACGAAGATGTTTAGAATTGGAGGGTAGTGTATTGATTGCGGCGTACCGCCTTTTTTGTTAAAATGGCTGGTCATGCCGCACAAGCCAAAATTTGTCCATCTCCACTGCCATTCAGAATTCAGTCTGCTTGACGGCGCCGCGCGAATTGATGATTTAATCAGCAAAGCCAAGGAAATGGGGATGGATGCTATTGCCTTGACCGACCACGGCAACATGTATGCCGCGGTTGAGTTTTATACGACCGCCAAAGCTGCCGGCATTAAACCTATCTTGGGCTGTGAGGTCTACGTTGCTCCCCGCACCCGTTTTGATAAAGAGACCAAAGAAGACCGCTCCCCTTATCATTTGACCCTCCTCGCTAAAAATCAAGTCGGCTATAGAAATTTACTTAAACTGGTTTCACTAGCTTCCATTGAAGGGTTCTACGCCAAACCGCGGATTGACCATGAATTGATTGAGAAATATCGCGAAGGGCTGGTTGTTCTTTCCGGCTGTCCTAAAGGGGAAGTGCCCTGCAGTTTATCCGCAGATAATTATAATAAAGCCAAAGAAGTTGCGCTTTGGTATAAACAGTTATTTGGCGACGACTACTATTTGGAAATCCACGACTTAAACCTCGATGAATTTCAGCAGCTCAAGCCGAAATTAAAAAACCTGGGAAAAGAATTGGGCATTAAATTGGCGGCCGCCAATGATGTGCACTATTTATTGAGAGAAGACGCTTATGCGCAGGATGTTCTGCTGTGCATCGGCACCGGGTCACTGCTTAGCGCCGAGAAACGCCTGCGTTTTGATACACCGGAATTTTACCTGAAATCCCCCCAAGAAATGGCCGAACTTTTTGCTGATTTGCCGGAAGCAGTCGTTAATACCTTGGAAATTGCTGAAAAATGCAAGGTTGAATTGGAGATCGGCCAACTGCATTTGCCCAATTTTACTGTTCCAGCCGGCGAAACTCCGGACAGCTATTTGGAGCAGCTGGTGTGGGAGGGAGCCAAGGGAAAGTACGGAGTCAGGAGTCGGGAGTTGGGAGTAAATACAGCTAATGACTCAGCCCTTTTACCGCCGGAGATTATTGATCGCATAAAATATGAACTCTATACCATTGAGAAAATGGGCTACGCCGCCTATTTTTTAATTGTCCAGGATTTTATCAACTGGGCAAAGAAGCAAGGCATTCAAGTGGGGCCGGGGAGGGGGTCGGCGGCGGGCAGTATTGTTTCTTATGCGCTGGGGATTACAACGGTTGATCCTTTAAAATATGGATTGATCTTTGAACGTTTCTTGAATTTAGAGCGGATCTCCATGCCCGATATTGATGTGGATTTTTGTTTTGAAAGAAGAGGCGAAGTCATTGATTACGTCAATAAAAAATACGGGAACGACCATGTGGCGCAAATCGTAACTTTCGGCACCATGGCGGCGCGCGGGGCAATCCGCGATGTGGGGAGAGTGCAGGATTTGCCGTTACCAGAAGTTGACAAGATTGCCAAACTGGTGCCTTTTGGGCCGGATGTTACTCTTAGCAAAGCATTAGAATCAGTCAAAGACCTAAAAGCGCTTTACGACGGCGACGAGCGGGTAAAGAATTTAATTGACACGGCCATGAAGCTGGAAGGGTTATCCCGCCATGCCTCGGTCCACGCGGCAGGTGTGGTAATTTCAGAAAAAGCACTGACCGAATATTCGCCCCTGCAGACGCTGGATAAAAGTTCGGTTGTTACCCAATATCCTATGGGTTCGCTGGAGAAAATTGGCTTGCTAAAAATGGACTTCTTAGGATTACGCAACCTTACCCTGATCGCCCATGCGGTTGAGATCATTAAAAAAACCAACAACTTGCAGGTTGACCTGGCTTCTCTGCCGCTGGATGATATTAAGACCTACCAATTGCTTTGCAGCGGGGAAACCATCGGCGTCTTTCAGCTTGAAAGCGCGGGCATGCGGGCGTTGATTAAAGACCTTCAGCCCAATAATTTTGAAGAAATTATCGCTTTACTGGCGCTCTATCGTCCGGGGCCGCTCGAAAGCGGGATGGTAGAAGATTATGTCAAGCGCAAACACCGCAAAGTTCCAGTTAAATATCCTTTGCCCGAACTGGAATCACTGCTGCGCGAAACTCACGGGGTAATTTTGTACCAGGAACAGGTAATGGGCATTGCCAGCAAAGTTTCCGGCTTCAGCATGGGGCAAGCCGACATTTTGCGCCGGGCGATGGGCAAGAAAAAAGATAAGGAAATGCAGCAGCAGAAAGAGTTTTTTGTTGAAGGGGCGGTAAAAAGGGGAGTTTCACACAATAAGGCGGCGGAATTATTTAACCTGATTGCCAAGTTTGCCGGTTATGGTTTTAACAAATCGCATTCAACCGCTTACGGGATCATTTCTTACCAGACGGCTTATCTTAAGGCCAATTATCCGCGCGAGTTTATGGCGGCGCTCCTGACTTCCATCATGGGGAATTCTGACAAAGTTGGCTTGTATATCAGCGAAGCCCGCCGCTTGGGCATAAAAATATTGCCGCCGGATATTAACGAGAGCGCCCGCAATTTTACGGTTACCAACGACGGCATCCGCTTCGGCCTTTCCGCCATTAAAAACGTCGGGACAGCGGCAATTGAATCAATCCTTGCCGTTCGGGATTCCGGAGGAGCGTATCAGTCCCTGGCGGATTTTTTCAAAAGGGTAGATACCCGTGTGGTCAATAAAAAGGTAATGGAAAGCTTGATTAAGGTCGGTGCTTTCGATTCGTTCGGCCAAGGCCGCGCTTATTTACTGGCAACGTTTGCAAAGGTTTTGGAAAGAGTTAACGCCGAAGAGAAGGAAAGGGCCAGCGGCCAGGGGGCATTGTTTGAGCTTGCTGTTAGCTGTCAGCCGTCAGCCGTTAGTCAGGATGAGATTAACATTGAAGAATTCCCCCCGGAAGAAAAACTGCGCATGGAGCGGGAGCTGTTGGGGCTTTACATCTCGTCCCATCCGCTGGAATACGTGCGCGATTCGCTGGAAGGGCAAATCAATACCCGTATGGCTGATATCTCTGATATGCGGGAGGGGGAGATTGTAAAAATTGGCGGCCTGCTCACCAATTGCCGGCGCGTGCAAACCAAACGCGGGGACACTATGTTGGTTTGCAATATTGAAGATCTGTCCGGCGTCGTTCCCTTGATTGTCTTCCCGAAAACTTATGGGAAGCATGCGGCCATGTTAAACAATGACGAAGTGATTATAGTGAAAGGTAAAATCAACCGCGACATGCGGACCGAAGAATTTAATGTTATTGCGGAGGAAATTATCCCCATGGAAACGCTGGAAAAGGTCCGCTCGCTTTATATCGAGCTGGTGGGGGTGCAGGATCCGCAAGTCCTGGCGCGGATGAAGGAAATATTATTGTTCTTTACAGGGACGGATCCAGTTTATATAATGATCGATGGCAAGAGCATTGCCCTGGGAAAGACGTACCAGGTAGACATCAGTCCCGAATTAGTGAATCAGCTGGAGCAGTTGTTGGGTACGGGAGCGGTTAACGTTGAATTCCGGGCGGTGAAAAAGGAGGTTGCCAATGGAGACGGATAAGATAAAATTCGACGACAAAGGATTGGTCCCGGTGATTGCCCAGGATTATAAGGACGGGACGGTATTGATGCTGGCGTATATGAACAAAGAATCGCTCCAAAAGACCTTAGAAACCAAAGAAATGGTTTACTGGAGCCGCTCGCGGAAGGTTTTATGGCATAAAGGTGATACTTCCGGCCATACACAAAAGGTAAAAGAGCTGTATTACGATTGCGATGCGGATGCGATCCTGGCCAAAATCGAACAAGTCGGCGACATTGCCTGCCATACCGACCAGCGGAGCTGTTTTTTTAATAAACTGCTATGAAATTTATCCTGGCTTCCGCCTCTCCTCGCCGCAAAGAATTGCTGCGAAAAATCCTCAAAAGGTTTTCCGTTATTCCCAGCACGGTTGATGAATCTTCTCTTCGTGCTAAGACCCCGGAAGCTTTTGCGGTAAAAGCGGCTTTGGCCAAAGCTCTGGAAGTTGCAAAACGGCATAACAATGCCATTGTAATCGGGGCGGATACGATTGTGGTTCTGAAAAATAAGATCCTTGGCAAACCCAAAGATAAAAAGCATGCGATTGCAATGCTAAAAAGCTTATCCGGGACCACCCATCGGGTCATTACCGGATTAGCTGTGGTTAATGGGATAAGCGGCAAGACCAAAACTGGCTATGCAGTTACCAAAGTTAGAATGAAACGGATTAATGAGGAAGACATTTTGGCGTATGTTAAATCCGGCCGGCCGCTGGACAAGGCCGGCGGCTATGGTATCCAGGAAATCGAAGACCCTTTCATCGAAAAGATCATAGGTGATTATGATAATGTCGTTGGCCTGCCGGTGAAAAAATTAGAGAAAATGCTTTCAGAGGCATTGATTTGTAGAAAGTAAATTTATCCGTCTGCTTGACAAGTGCTATTTCAATAGGTTAATATAAAGTATAACCAAATGAAATTTAATGATTTATATAAAAAACTCAACCAGCACCGGCTATATATCTTCAACATAGCGGACGCGCAAAAGCTGTTCCCACGGGAAAAATATGCGTCTTTAAAAGTCCTTCTATGCTGGTGGAAAAAAAAGAAATGGGTTAAATCGCTAAAGCGAGGGCTGTACCAGTTAACCTATCCCGAAGAAAAAAACTTGCCCGATTTATACATTGCGAACCGGTTGTACGAGCCGTCCTATATTTCGCTGGAAACGGCCCTTTCCATGTATAGCCTTATTCCTGAAGTGGCTTTTGGAGTAACTTCGCTTACCACAAAACCAACCAGAAGGTTTAATTCCTTTGTCTACCATACCATCCGACCGGTTGCATTTACCGGTTACCGCCTTATCAAACAAAATGGGTTTGAAGTGAGAATCGCGGAGTCAGAAAAGGCGCTGGTAGATTATTTATATTTCAAACGGCGGAAAAAAGAAGCCGTGTCAGGAAGATTTGAGAAAGAAGCTGTCAGTAAATTAAACAAGAAAAAAATTGCTAAATATGCAGCTCTCTATTCATTGGATATCAAGAAAGCCATGGAGGGGATTTATGCTGAATTATGAGGCTTTGATGGAATACGCGCGAGCCAACGGCATGCCGATTGGCAAAACTCGCGGAGTTATCCGTGAATATGTGCAGACGCTGATCCTTAAATATCTATACCGCCATGCTTTAAGCCGTAAAATATATTTTTTGGGCGGGACATATCTTCGGCTTATCCATCATTTTAAAAGATTTTCGGAAGACTTGGATTTTAATGGAGAAAAAATTGCCCGATCACAATTTGAAGTACTGCTTGAGCATATTAAAATTGAGCTTGCCAGGGAAAACCTGCCTTGCCAGCTAAAATTTGAGTATCGAGGGAACTTATCTTCTGGAAAAATCATTTTTTCGAAGGAAGTCTTGGCGACCTATCAGTTGGCGGACAGCCGGGGAGAATTGATGATAAAAGTTGAAATTCACCAGCCAAAGTGGAAAATGAAAACCGAAGAAGCGGTCATTAATAATTTTGGCGAACTGTTCCCGGTTTTGACCATGACGCCGGGTTATATTTTTTGCGAAAAAATGCTGGCTTTAAGCACGCACCGGAGGGGTCGGCATATTTATGACGCCATCATGATGCTTTCCAAAGATTTCCCAATGGATGAATATGTCCTTAAGGAAAATAAAGTTGCTCTGCCAGCAAAGGAATACCTTAAATCTTTAATAAATCCTATTGATGATGCCGAATTGATAAAATTAGCCAATTCTTTAAGGCCGTTTTTATTTGACGAAAACGACGCGCAATATGTTGAAAAAGCAAAATTTTATTTAGATAAGCTGATCAAATGACCTCTGACAAAATCATCATCAAAGGCGCCCGCGAGCATAATCTTAAAGATATCAACCTGGAACTGCCGCGCAATAAGTTTATCGTTTTTACCGGGTTATCAGGTTCTGGCAAATCCTCATTAGCTTTTGACACTATTTATGCCGAAGGTCAGCGCCGCTACGTTGAATCTCTTTCAGCCTATGCCCGGCAATTCCTGGAGCAAATGCAAAAGCCGGATGTGGATTCAATCGATGGCTTATCACCAGCTATTTCGATTGACCAAAAATCCCCTCCCAGAAATCCCCGTTCAACGGTTGGAACTGTTACCGAAATTTATGATTATATGCGTCTTCTCTTTGCCAATATCGGCATCCCGCATTGTCCCAAGTGCGGCCGAAAAATTGAACGCCAAACTGTCCAGCAAATTGTTGACCAGATTATGGAAATCCCCGAAGGCACAAAAATCTTCTTACTGGCCCCGGTAATCCGCGGCCGCAAGGGCGAATATAGAGCCCTTTTCCAAGATATCCAAAAAGATGGTTTTATTCGGATGCGAGTAAACAATAAAGTCTATGAAATTAGCGAAGTTCCTACGCTAAATAAACAGCAAAAACAGAACATTGAAATTGTAGTTGACCGCCTGGCGATAAAAGAGAACAGCCGTAAACGTTTAGCTGAATCAGTGGAGATAGCTTTGCGGTTTGGCAATGGAATTGTTGAGGTTTTGCCCGATAAAGCTGGAAGCAAGCCCAGAATATTCAGCGAAAAATTTGCCTGTCCGCACTGCAATATTTCTCTGGATGAAATTACTCCTCGGATTTTTTCTTTTAACGGCCCTTACGGCGCCTGCCCTAAATGCAGCGGGCTGGGGGATAAACTAGAATTCGATCCCGATTTAATCCTGCCCGACAAGAGCATCGTTCTTCCCGCGGGTTTGATGGAACAGACGATTACCGACATGCGCCGGCGCCTTTTGACCACCAAATCCGAAAACGTCCGCTATCATTTATACCGCTATATGAGCCCTATTCCTTGCGAGGCCTGCGGCGGAAAACGACTGCGCCCGGAAAGCTTGGCAGTGAAAATAGGCGGGCAATCTATTGCTGATGTAAGCTCTTTGCCGGTAAAAAAGGTATCTGCTTTCTTGGATGATCTTGCATTGACCGAGCGCGAGCAATTAATTGCCAAGCAAATCATCAAGGAGATCAAAGCGCGGCTTAAATTTTTAGTCGATGTGGGTTTGGATTATGTTGCTCTGGATCGCCAGTCGTCTACTTTGTCCGGCGGGGAAGCCCAGCGGACGCGTTTAGCCACCCAGGTTGGGTCAGGCTTGGTAGGGGTGTTATACATATTAGATGAACCGTCCATTGGTTTGCACCAAAGGGATAACCAGCGGCTGATTGGGACGCTAACGCGCCTGCGCGATTTGGGCAATACCATCATTGTAGTAGAGCATGACGAAGAAACTATGCGGGCGGCGGACCATTTGGTTGATATTGGCCCCGGTCCCGGGATGCATGGGGGAAAAATTGTGGCCAGCGGATCGGTAGCGGCAATTACCAAAGAGGAAAAATCAATTACCGGCGAATATTTGTCCGGCAAAAAATCAATTGCTGTCCCGAAGGAAAGAAAAAAAGGCAGCGGTAAATATTTATCCATCAAAAAGGCCTCTTTTCATAACTTAAAAAACATCAATGTTGCTTTTCCGTTGGGAGTATTTACGGCAGTAACGGGGGTTTCGGGCTCCGGCAAAAGTTCGTTAATCAACGATATTTTATACAAGGCCTTGGCCAAGAAATTCTACCGCTCGCTGGAAAAAGCCGGCTCTTATGACCGGATCGAAGGGATCGAAAATATTGATAAGGTGGTCATAATTAACCAAACGCCCATTGGCCGCACACCGCGTTCCAACCCAGCTACTTATACCGGGGTATTTGACCATATTCGCAATCTTTTCACTCTGACCCAGGAAGCCAGGGTGCGCGGCTATCAGGCCGGGCGCTTTTCTTTTAATGTTAAGGGTGGCCGTTGTGAGGCCTGCCGCGGCGACGGGCTGGTAAAAATTGAAATGCACTTTTTGCCCGATGTGTATGTGCCGTGTGATGTTTGTAAAGGCAAACGTTACAATCGAGAAACACTTGAAGTACACTATCGCGGCAAGAATATTTTTGATGTCCTGAATATGACGGTGGAAGAGGCCTCCGCTTTATTTGAAAATATCCCGCCGATCAAAAGAAAATTAGGCACACTGCTGGATGTTGGGTTGAGTTACATCAAATTAGGGCAGGCGGCAACGACTCTGTCGGGCGGGGAAGCGCAGAGGGTCAAGCTCGCTACCGAACTAGCCACCCGATCGACCGGGAGGACGCTATATTTGCTGGATGAGCCGACCACCGGCCTGCATTTTGACGATATTAAAAAGCTTTTGCAGGTATTGCATCGTTTAGTTGATGCGGGGAATTCGCTGATTATTATTGAACATAACCTAGATGTTATCAAGACGGCCGATTACATTATTGATTTGGGGCCGGAGGGGGGAGAG
>JASEHX010000042.1 GCA_030018645.1 Candidatus Margulisiibacteriota bacterium
TTAGTTATACTTATGATATTGCTAACGATTAGCAGGACAAGATAATGGACAAAAGAATGCAGCCACAAATAAAGGATCAAGAATGCAACATAACCAAAAACTGTATTCCAGCCGCCAACTAATAGGTAGTTTATCTTTTCCTGATGCTGTGAATATATTTGACGCATAATTAATTTCCTAATTACCAAATTACCGAATTTCCCAACAATGAATTTCTATTATATATCCTTGTTCGGACATTTTGATTGTTTAATTTCCTAATTAACCGAATTTAATAATTACCGAACAATGAATCTTTATTATACATACCTTATTCGGATATTCGGACATTATTAAATTCGGACATTAAAAGTTAACCCTCTCTTTTTCGATCACTAACGGTCTTTTTAACACTTGGGTGTGGATGGAGCCGATATATTCGCCAATGATGCCGATAAAGAACAGTTGGACGGACGAGAAGAAGAATAAACCAATGACTAATGGCGCAAGGCCTAACTCAAACCCGCTCCAGAAAATTAATTTGTAAATGAAATATATTAATGCAACAATGAAACTAAGCAAAGCTACAATGAAGCCCAACATTGTCGCCAGCCGTAATGGGACTTTGGAATGGTTGGTAATACCCAGCATCGCCATGTCGTACAGCGAGTAAAAATTGTTTTTGGTAATACCCCGGCTACGTTTGGGCTGAACGTACTCAATTTTGGCAATGTCAAAGCCGATGTCGCTGATTAATCCGCGGAAATACGGATACGGATCATCGATTGTTCGTAATATTTCAATGACTTTCTTATCATAAAGGCCAAAACCAGCGAAATTGGTAATTTGTTCAATTTCCGACAAACCGGAAATAATTTTATAGAATAGCTTCCTCACCCCAAACATGAAGCGCGATTCCTGGCTCTTTTTCTTAACCCCAACCACAATCTTATATCCTTCTTCCCACTTTTTTACAAAATCAAGGATCAGCGGCGGCGGATCCTGCATATCAGCAGAAAGGGAGATGACAGCATCTCCCTTGGCTTGTAGAAGGGCATAATAGGGTGACCGAATATGCCCGAAATTGCGGGTATTAACGATAATTTTAACCTTGTGATCATGGGCGGCGATATCTTTTAAGATGGGAACCGTTTGGTCTTTTGAAGCGTTATCAATAAAAATATGTTCGTAAGAATAGCCCGGCAATACGGCAAATGGTTTTTTTACCTGCTGGTAAATTTCAGCTACGTTGGCTTCTTCGTTAAAACAGGGCGTTACAATGCTGATTAGCTTCATTTAAACTTCCTTTGTCCGACAGTATTTGATGCATTCGTCCTTTTCAATCACGCTTCGGTCAATCTTCGACAAATTTTGCTGGTAGTAATGATACAGCTCCCTTAACGCTACTTCAAATGGGGTGAACTCGAAAGTTTTCAACTTGCTAAGGATGCGCTGATTTGAGGCGCTATACTCGGTATTTAATCCGGGATTTTTTATGATGATCTCGGAAGGCTTGCTGGCAATTTGATTTATCTTGTGGGCAATTGAGGCCAAGTCTATGGTTTTGCCGCAAACCGCGTTGTAATTTTTATACTTTGGCGTTTTATCAATAAAAGCGGCAACCATTTTCAATAAGTCGTTTACGTAAATATAATCAAAAAATACGTTTTGGTTAATGGCGATTGGCAGGCCCAGTAAGTTTTTTACGATGGCGTTGGAAATAAATTTAAATTCAAAGTCCTCGTATTTGCCAAATACCCCAAATAGCCGCAGATTAACCATATTTCTTGAATTTTCGATATACTTTAAAATAACGTATTTAGAAAAACCATAAGCATCGGCCGGGACATGTTTGTCAAAATATTCTTCAGACATTTTTGGCTGATAGTAACGGAGATCATATTCAGCCCCACTGCCAAAATTGATAAGCTGCCTATTTCCATTTAAACAACGGGCTAAATTAAAAAACATGCGCAGATTCTGGGAAACCACGTCGGTTTTTCCGGCATCATAGCCGGTTTTGCGGGACCCGCCGACACTAGCGCCATGGATAATTACCTCAATTTTATTGTCGTTAATAAATTGGAAGACCTTATCCGAATCCAGCAGATCCAGCTCTTTGTGATAAGGATAAAACAGTATGTATTCGGCTGGAAAGTTTTTGCCAAGGTATTCGACCAGATTCTTACCGATAAATCCGCGTGCACCGGTGATAAGGATATTTTTAGGCATTAAACAATCTCTTTATATCAGTTAATTTCTCGCATACATTTATCCCAGGCAATGTTTTTTTTGACATTAATATTGCGGGACAACCATAACCTTGAGCCATCTTGATATCGCTCTCATAAGAATCACCAACAATTAACAGTTCGTCTCTATCCAAATTATGACTATTTAAAATTAATTCAATAATATATGTATTGGGCTTCCCAACGATATAGTCAATTTTCTTACCGCAAGCTGATTCAATAGCCGCAACAATTGGACCAGTTCCCGGCATTAATTTATTGTTATTTATTGGATAATTAGCATCAATATTACTAGCAATTATCCTACAATTACTTTCTTTTATAATCGACGCAGTTTGAGCAAGCTTAGAATAAGAAAATTCAACATCAAGCCCAATTAAAACGGCTTTGATTAATGAAGGGTCAGAAGATATTACCAAACCAACAGAACTAAGCTCTTCAATAAAAGAAGGAGATCCAACAGGAAAAACAGGATTTAAATTATTGTTTTTTGCATATAAAGCAGTAGCATAAGCAGAAGTATCTAAATTACTTAATTCTAATTTAAATCCCAGTCTCAATAATTTTTCATATATTTCCTTGCGTGTCTTTCCAGAATTATTGGTAAAATATAAAATCTTTATGCCTCGATCAAATAAAAAATTAATTAAATCAATCGCCCCATCAACTATTTGGTTGCCAAGATACAAAGTTCCATCTAAATCAAAGGCAACTGCTTTAATTTTTTCGCCAAATTTATTCATATTCCCCGCCTGCCTCTTTGATTAATTTATCATAGCGGGACTGCAGCATATCAATGCGGTGCTTGTCCTCATCATAAATCATTCCGTAAAAATCGCGTTTGTTCTTAAGCCACATCAGCTCAAAACCAACTGCCTTAAGGATGCCCCGGTCGGCCTTATCGTTCAATGCCTCGGGACATTGGAAGATAATTTTCCTGGTTTCATAGCGGTCGAGCAATCCAGCCGGTAATTTTTTAAAGAAAGGCAGGGAAGCCGCAGATACTCCCCCTCCAATCACGCATTCAAGCTTTTTGTTTTTGGCTTTTTGCAAGAGATTTTTAGCAACATCAAAGATTTTTTCCGAATTAATCTCTTCACGTGTCAAGCCCATTGAGCCAGTCATATCAACTCTTCCTAAAACAATCCCATTTAATTCGCTGATTACGTTTAATTCCAGCATTTGGTCAAAATTATTATAGCCCTCAATCGTTTCAATATTGATAAAAAACGAAACAGAATCTCTTTCATCGGCCGGGAAGGATTGTTTGGCGGCCGCCAGATACTTTTTTAAGGCATAGGGGGATTCAATCATCGGCGCAACAATTCGTGCCACGCCAATCGAGCGGGCATCATACATATCTTTTATGGCTTCACACCCTCCAATCTTAATGGTGAGGTCCAACCCTGCTTTTGTAATAACTTCTTTAAGACGCAGGGCTTCTTCCAGCCGTGTCCCTTCCGCTTCAAACTCTGCCTTTATACCGACAACATGATGGTTTTCTCTAAGGTCATTCAAAACCTCGACCATTTTCTTTTCCAAATGATTCATGCTTTATCTCCTTTTCTTTGCTGCCTCTTCAACGGGAGGGACCAGCATATTGTTTAAAAATTCTTCCCTGGGCAAGAAAGGGAACATATCTTCCAGCGGCTTAGACACCATGGTGCCGTCCGGTTTTTTCTCGGATGAGAGCTTTGGCTGGAATTTATAACCAGTCAACAAACGAACATCGCAGACAAAAGGTCCTGGCGAGTCAATTATTTTCCGCACCTTTTCTCCCAGTTGAACATGGCTGTCCAGAACCCCACTGGACAATCCGTAGGCCGCCGCTACTTTTACAATGTCCGGGAAACTTACTCCGCTTTCCGCCGAGCTGGCTACATGACGCCCGCCGAAAAATGCATCCTGGGTCTGCCTGATTGAAATGTACCCCTGGTTATTTAGAACAAAAAGTTTAATTGGCAATTTATGATGATAGACCGTTTGGAGTTCCTGGATATTCATCTGTAAGCTCCCGTCTCCCGCTAAACATATTACCCTCTTTTTACCGCGGGCAAAACAGGCTCCAATGGCCGCCGGTAAATCGTACCCCATCGAAGCACAACCTGAATTCCAGAATATCCGCTGATTTTCTTTTACCTTGCCCGCCTGGAATAAAGTCACACAGGCTGTTCCATTGCCTGCTACCACCACATCCCCTTCTCTTAGGTTCTCGGTTAAACCTTGTATAAAATAATAGGGCTGAATTAATCCCTTTTGATTGATATATTCTGGCAATACAACCGGATAGCGGACTTTTCTTTCCCGGCACCAAACTAGCCAATCTAACCTATTGATTGACTCCAAACTATTTATTTGTTTCTGTATTGCTAACAAAAATTCCTTTGTATCAGCACAAATTGCTAAGTCGGGTTTAACTGTTGGTTTATTGAGTTCGGTTGGATCAATATCAACCACAATTTTTTTTGCAGTTCGGGCATACGCCAACCAGTTATAACTAATTTGGCGAATATTATTACGCGTCCCAATAAATAAAACCAAATCGGCATTCTGCAGGGCAAAATTGCCCGCCCTATCCCCAATGGTCCCAATACGGCCGATAAATAAAGGATGATCAGACGGAATCAGGTCAAAGCCATTAAAACTAGATAAAATCGGGATCTGAAGTTTGTTTATAATCGAAAGAAATTCTTTCTGCGCTCCAGCAATCCTGATTCCATGTCCAGCCACAATGACCGGGCGTTTGGCTTTTTGCAATAATTTGATAGCTTTTTCCAGTTGGTTTGATGAAGGCGCTTTACGGTCTTTTATGGGAGGAAGAAAAGCAGTTAGCTTATTTTCGTTAATAATGGCCGCCTGCACATCTAGTGGAATATCCAGCCAAACTGGGCCGGGGCGGCCATGGGTAGCCAAATAAATTGCTTTACCTAAATGATAACGAATTGTTTTGGGGTCTTTGACCATGACCGCATATTTAGTGACTGGTTTAACGATATCAATAATGTTGATTTCCTGATCACCTAGCTGGCGCAGGCCAAGTTTAGGGCATGAAGCAATAGTCGTTTCAAACTTCACCTGGCCGGATAAGTATAGACAGGGGATCGAATCAAGCCATTGACCGATCACACCGGTTAAAGTATTGGTTCCTCCCGGTCCACTAGTAACGACCACCACCCCCATCTTACCTGATATCCGGGAATACCCTTCAGCCGCAATCGCCGCCGCCTGCTCGTGATGGGAACAAATATAATTGAGTTTGGGATGTTTACCGACCGAATCCACTAAGTGCATCGCCCCACCGCCAGAAATCATAAAAACATCTTTGACCCCAATGCTGGCAAGATAATTGCAGATGTAATCGGTCAATTTAATCATATTTCTAATTCTAACTGCGGGCAAAAGAGTTTATCGTATCGACCATAAAATCTAATTGTTCTGTGCTTAGTCCCGGATAAACTCCCACCCAAAAGGTTTGGTTCATAATAATATCGGTATTGGTTAATTTGCCAACAACCCGATACCCCTTTCCCGTTTTGCGCATTTCATCGAAACAGGGATGCTTGATCATATTGCCGGCAAATAGCATGCGGGTTTGGATCCCTTTTGCTTCAAGATACTGCACAACCTGATCGCGGGTGTATCCCGAATCTTCCTTTACCGTCAATAAAAATCCAAACCAGCTTGGCTCCGAATTTGGAGTTGGCTCGGGTAAAATAAAGACATCTTGGGCTTTATTTAATCCCTGCCGCAGTTTAAGCCAATTCCGTTTTCGGGCAGCAATAAAAGAAGGCAGTTTTCCCAGCTGGGCGCAGCCGATGGCTGCTTGCAGATCGGTGGCTTTTAAATTGTAGCCGAAGTGCGAATAAACATATTTGTGGTCATAGCCAAAAGGAAGTTCGCCAAATTGCTGCGTAAACCGTTTGCCGCAAGTATTGTCTTTGCCGGACGGGCACCAGCAATCCCTCCCCCAGTCGCGCAAAGAATTAACGATTTTATTGAGCAAAGGATCATTGGTATAAACCGCTCCGCCCTCTCCAGTGGTTATCATGTGTGGGGGATAGAAACTGGATGTCCCAATATCACCAAAGGTTCCGGTGTATTGCCATTTTCCGTTATATTTATATTTCGATCCCAAAGCATCGCAATTATCTTCCAATAACCAAAGACCATGTTTCTCACAAAAACTTTTAACCGCTTTAATATCAAACGGATTTCCCAGAGTATGCGCCAAAAAGACGGCTTTAGTTTTATTTGACCGAGCCTTATTTAACTGGGAACAATCAATATTATAACTAGGAATGGCAACATCCACAAAAACCGGGACAGCTCCATATTGAATGATGGGCGCAATAGTGGTTGGGAAACCAGCCGCAACTGTAATTACTTCGTCCCCTTTTCTGATCCTTCTTTTGCCGAGCTTCGGCGAAGTTAACGCCATAAAAGCTAACAGATTAGCAGAAGACCCGGAGTTCACTAATGAGCAATATTTTATGCCCAAATACTTAGCTAATTTTTTTTCAAATTGGTCAACGTAGCAACCCGCTGTCAGCCAAAAATCCAGCGAAGCATCCACCAGATTTGCAATTTCTTTTTCATCAAACACGCGGGCAGCATACGGGATGCGGTCGCCCGGCACATATTTTTTCTTGGCGGACAAATGCTTAACCTGGCAATGCTTAACTGCCGCTTGGATGGCTTTTTTTCTTAGCAACTTTTCGTTATTAGCCACAATATTCTTGGATTTGTGTTAAACACGCCTGTCGCAAATCTTTCCCTTCCTGGTATGCCTTGGTCCATTCAATAATTTTATCGATCGCCGTTTTCAGTTCCCATTTTGGCTTCCAGCCTAATTTTCTTTTGGCTTTGGTATTATCAAGCCGCAGGTAACCAGTTTCGTGCAGGTGTTTCCCTTTATCAATTATATAACCAGCTTCTTGGCCCCATTTGGAACATAATTTTTCAACAATCCATTCAACCGTTTTGGCATCCCTTTTTTCTGGCCCAAAGTTCCAAGCGCCGGCATATTTTTGTTTGTTCTCATATAACTTTTGCGCCAGCGACAGATAGCCCGTCAAAGGTTCCAGCACATGCTGCCAGGGGCGGACTGCTTTTGGATTACGAATGTGAATTTTTCCTCCCGCTAAAATGGCGCGGATGAAGTCAGGGATTAGTCGGTCGGCCGCCCAATCCCCTCCCCCAATGACATTCCCCGCCCGGGCAGTTGCAACCGCCGCTTTAGGAGACAGGAATGATTGCCGATAAACGGCGGTTACAATTTCCGAACAAGCTTTACTGCCGGAGTATGGATCATACCCGCCTAATGGATCGCTTTCACAAAATCCTTGATGCCTTGATGCCTTGATGCCTTGATGCCTTATTTCATACACCTTGTCCGTCGTAACATTAACCATTACTTTCACGCTATTGCACGCCCTGACAGCTTCTAGAAGATTCACCGTTCCCATAACATTGGTTGAAAACGTTTCAACTGGAACTTTATACGACTCGCGCACCAGCGGCTGGGCGGCCATATGGATGATAATTTCGGGTTTGTTAACCGCAATGGAATTCTTTAAAAATTCTACGTCGCGAACGTCCCCAGTGATTGATTTTATCATTTGATCAATACGCGCCAGTTCAAAAAGATTGGGATTGGTCGGCGGTTGAAGGGCATAACCGGTTACTTTGGCTCCTAGCAAATTAAGGTAAAGGCAAAGCCAAGACCCTTTGAATCCGGTGTGGCCGGTCAAAAATAACTTCTTGTTTTTCCAAAATGTATTATTCATTGTTCGGATATTCGGACATTGGGAAATTCAGTAATTATTCCCATACTTTCCACGGTGCTTTACCGGAATTCCAGAGGCCTTCTAAAATATTCCTTTCGCGGACTGTATCCATAGGCTGCCAGAAGCCGCCGTGCTTATATGCGATTAATTGTCCATGCTTGGCTAAATTTTCCATTGGTTTTTTTTCGAGCAGCATATTATCATCTTCGATATAATCCAATACTTCCGGCTGAAAGACAAAGAACCCGCCGCTAATCCATGAATTGTCTCCCTCGGGCTTTTCTTGAAATTTTTTCACCTTGCTTTTGGAACCTATGCTTAATGCGCCAAAGCGGCCAATTGGCTTTACGGCCGTTATCGTAGCTATTTTTCCATGTTTTTGGTGGTATTTTAATAGTTTTTCAACGTCAACATCCGCCAACCCATCCCCATAAGTCAGCATAAAGGGTTGGTTTTCAAGGTATTTTTTAACCCGCTTAATGCGTCCCCCAGTTTGTGTACCTATTCCCGTGTTAACTAAGGTTACCTTCCATGGTTCGGCCGCGTGGCTATGCACCATTTCTTTCCGCCCATGGCTGAAGTCAAAAGTAACATCCGATTCGTGCAGGAAATAGTTGGCAAAATATTCTTTGATTTGATATCCCTTATAACCAAGGCAGATGACAAAATCATTAAAACCGTAATAAGAATAAATTTTCATGATATGCCAAAGGATGGGTTTTTCGCCGATTTCAGTTAAGGGCTTAGGTCGTAATACTGATTCTTCTCCGATCCTTGTCCCTAAACCGCCCGCTAAAATTATTACTTTCATAATTTTTCCTCCACTTCTTTTGATTATTATAGCAAATCTTTAACGCTTCTGATACAAACCAATATCAATCCGGCAGGAATCGGTTTTATGCCGGTTAATCGGCAATTTTGAAACCAAGGTTTCTTCATACGGAATATATTTGTTGGTGTATCCTAAAGCATATTTTTTGCCTATGACTGCCTTAACTGCATCAATATGCCCGGGCGGAAAAGCGCGGTCATCATGAATATTGGCAACCAGCCACACTCTCGGAGAATTTATCTTGGCAATGTCGCATTTTACCTGCTCCAAATCGAATATAGGGGCACAAACCTTGCCAATAACGTTTAAATAATAGTTCAGCAAGCGGTAAACGACAAAATGGGTGGTGGTTAGCACAATATCCCCCTTCCGATATTGGCTTTCAATCTGACTGCCAACTTGTCTCCAGGGCTCTATTTGGTTTGAATTATGATATTCCTGCAGGGAAAAATAATTATATATTGAATAGCACTGCACAAAAATCAAAATTGTTACTACCCCATATTTAACCGCTTTATTTCCCATTTGCGCTATGGAATTGCTAATTAATAAAAGATAATAAGGCAAACAAATAATTAAATATTTCGGCATCGTCGGCTTAAGGAAAATTGATGCTGTCAATATTGGGAAAAACAGCATAATCAGCAGGAACCTAATCCGATTGTCTTGCAGTGAGCTAAAGCTCATCAGAAGAAGCGACCCAAAAACTATCCCAGCCGGCAAAACTACCAATAAGTTCCAGGGAGCAACTGTTTCTCCCAGGGATAAGACAAATAGTATGAGGAATATTTTTAAATACCATGGAAAAACAGCAAAAGCCGTGTCTGCCGACCCAGAAATAACTGCAAACAAATTCAAATAAAGCAGCTTAAAATATATCGGAAACGCCAAAATGCCGCAAATAATCAGCAGGGGCAAGACGCTTAAAAATGTATTGATTCGCTTTGTTTGCCAACATTCAATTACTAAAAAAACCAGCTGCGCGGCAATAATAAGCAAACCAAAGATATGGGTTAAAAGCAGCAAGCAAGAAAAGGTTAAATAAGCTCCAAAAGATAAAACACTCTTTTTCCCTAAATA
>JASEHX010000001.1:0-28247 GCA_030018645.1 Candidatus Margulisiibacteriota bacterium
TCTTCAAACACATTTTTTATTATACATATATCCACATCGCTGTTTTCTTTGGGATTTCCAGAAGCATAACTTCCAAATAAATAAATCTTATTCGGTTGAATGCTATCTTTTATTTTTTCTACTATTTCTTTTATTTTTCCTTGAGAATACATTTTATTGAGTTTCCCCGCACTTCTTCAGTAATTTTTCCCAGCGGCGGTCGGTTTCCTTTTGGATACTTTCGAGGATAGCTTCGTTGCCCGGTTTGAATAAATGGCGGAAGCGGTCCTGCGACTTTAAAAATTCAACGACCGGCTTTTTTACCTTGGGCTTATAAGTCAATTTATATTCGCCATTGACTACTTCATACAGCGGCCAGAAGCAAGTATCTGCCGCCAGGCGGGCCATTTCCGGGGTTTGGGCAGGCGCAAATCCCCAGCCTAACCGGCAGGGCTGGAGAACATTGAGGAATTTTGGGCCGCGGATGGAAAAGGCCTTTTCGGCCTTGCTGGTCAAATCGCGCCAGTTGCCAATAGATGCCTGGGCGACATACGGGATGTCATGGGATACCATGATCTCAGTCAGGTCTTTTGCAAACTGTTTTTTTCCGGCCTGCACTTTTCCGGCCGGCGCCGTGGTAGTATTGGCCCCCTTGGGTGTAGCGGACGAGCGCTGGATGCCGGTATTCATGTAGGCTTCGTTGTTATAACAAACATAAAGCATGTCATGGCCGCGCTCCATCGCTCCCGACAGCGATTGGAAGCCGATATCATACGTTCCGCCGTCGCCGCCAAATGCCACAAAATTTATATGTTCAGCCTTGGTTTTCCCCTTCCTTTTTAACGCTTGGAAAGCGGCTTCGATTCCTGAACAGGTAGCGGCGGCATTTTCAAAAGCATTGTGCAAAAAGGGAACATTCCATGCCGTATACGGAAAAATGGTCGATACCACTTCTAAACAGCCGGTGGCACAAGTGACTACTACCGGTTCTTTGCTGGCCAATAAAATCTGCCGCACGACAATAGGAGCGCCACAGCCGGAGCAGGCGCGATGGCCGCCGCATAAGGGTTCTTTCTTTTGCACCAAATCTTTTAATGCAGGCATTCTTCCACCTCCTATTGCCTCACGCCAAAATGTTGGACGGGCCCCCTAACTTTACCAGAAGCCGCTGCTTCTACTTGTTCTACAAAAATCCGGCGGATATCATCTAAACTTATTTCCCGGCCGCCCAATCCATAGATATAATTGGTTAGCAGCGGTTTGTTTGATTGTTCATACAGCGCAGAACGGACCTCGGTAAAGACCTGCCCGCCTTGGGAGCTTAAGGTATCACTGCGGTCCATGATCGCCGCGGCTTTAATTTTGGAAAGGGCTTGAATGATTTCATCGGCTGGGAAAGGACGGAATACGCGGATTTTAAGCAAGCCGGCCTTGATCCCCTTTTCCCGCAATTCATCAACAACCGCGCGGGCTGTTCCGCAGGTTGATCCCAGCGCCACTATGGCAACTTCGGCATCGTCCAACTGGTACGTTTCAATCATTCCATAACTGCGGCCAAAACGCCGGCCAAAATCCTGCCCGACTTCAACGATCACCTGTTTGGCATGATTCATCGCATCGGCCATGGCCATCCGGTGTTCGAAATAGTAATCTTGTAAATCAATCGACCCCAGAGTTATTGGTTTATCCACATCCAGTACCGAATTGATCACTTTATGCTCGCCAACATAATTTTTTACAACCGCATCTTCTAACGTATCAATTTTCTCCATGCAATGGGAAATAATAAAGCCGTCGGTTGTTGCCATAGCCGGTAAGCGCACTCGTTCATCCTCGACAATTTTCATGGCTTGCAGGACATTATCATAAGCTTCCTGTGCATTTTCCGAAAAAATCTGCACCCAGCCGAAATCACGCACTGCCATGGTATCGCTATGGTCACAATGAATGTTGATAGGCCCAGACAAAGCCCGGTTGACATCGCACAAGACAATTGGCAAACGCAGCGCCGCCGCAATGGGCAAAATTTCCGACATAAGCTGTAAACCCTGGGAAGAGGTACCGGTCATTACCCGTGCGCCGGCGGCAGAAGCACCGACGCAAGCGCTCATCGCCGAATGTTCGGATTCAACCGCTACGTATTCAGTATTTACTAATCCATCCGCCACAAACTGGGAAAAAATCATGACAATTTCGGTAGCCGGCGTAATGGGATACGCAGCAACCACATCGGGATTGATCTGGCGCATGGCTTCGGCCATGGCTTCGTTTCCGGTTTTGGCTAATTGCGGCATATTAATTATCTCCTTTCCGGTTCCATGGTAATGGCTTTGGGTTCTTTTACCGGGCATTCATGGGCGCAAATCCCGCAGCCCTTACAATGCTTATAATCAATCCCGGCAACCTTTTTGTCTTCATCCAGCAATATTGATGAATCTGGACAATAGATCCAGCAAAAATAACAATTGATGCATTTTTTCTTGTGCCAAACCGGCCTTTCTGAACGCCAATCGCCGGTCTCAAATTCTTCAGCTGTTCCGGCCGCAACCGCATCGCCGTGCATTAGCTCTTTCCAATTCATATTTTTCTTCATTTTCTTATTCTCCCTTGACTGAAGCATAGGCCTCTTTAATTGCATCCAGGTTGCCGGCAATTACTTCGGGCTTATGCGCAAATTTCTTTTTTAATTTTATTTCCATGTCTTTTATCATTGCATTAAAATCCAGCAGTCCGGTACCCTTGGCCATTGCCCCCAGCATGGGGGTATTGGGGATATTGCGTCCGAACTTTGCTTTGGCAATGGCCGAAGCATCAACGGTAAAAATTTTCCCGACATTTAATTTCGCTTCCGCTTTTATTTCTTGAGGAGTTTTGGAAGTATTTACAATAATAACCCCATCAGCAGGAAGGCCGTCTGCCACATTGACCGATTCCATTAAGGTTGGATCAAGGACAACGACAATTTGGGGGTTGGTTATCCCGCAGTGGACGGTTATTGGGCCTTCAGATAATCGGTTAAATGCCTGGACTGGGGCGCCCATTCTTTCCGGCCCGTATTCCGGGAAGGCCTGAATATTTTTACCAAGCGCCATGGCCGCGTCCGCAAATAATAAGGCGGCGGTTTTGGCCCCCTGCCCTCCCCTTCCATGCCATCTAATCTCAACTATCTTCTCGCTCATGCGTATATTCCTCCTAGCTAACCCATGGTTCAAATTTCGAAAGCGCTATTTTATCAAAAAGGATGCCAAAAAGCAATAAACCAAGAATTGGCACCAGCGCCAGAATAAAGGCCTTCCATTTGGGCAAACCATAATTTTTGCGGATGGCTATCGCCCATAAACCGTAAATAAAAAGGACGGTTAGGTAATATATTAGGTTGAATCCGACCGAAAACAAGTCAAAGCCCAAATTGGTATATTTGGCAAATAATACCAGCAGCAATACTATATTTACTGCCATGTATGGGGCAGAACCATAGAACATGCTTTGCAGCATACGATTGAGACTGCCTTTCCCCTGCCAGTTGACGGCAATATAATGCAATATAGCGGCAAATAATCCTTGCGCCACAAAAAAGCCGCAGACAAAAACGCCAGCTAAAATTAAAAAAGTAATGGCAAAAAAGTTAAATGCCAGCACAATCAGGACCGGTAAAATGATTATAAACTTAAAACCGGCTATCCCTGCCACCATATACTGCCCTACCGGCACATAAGAAATGATAAAAACCACCAAGGTTGCCAAGAAAGCCGTCAGCCATGACAAAATTAAAAGAAAAGTCAAGGCCTCTTCCTGCCAGCTCTCTTCCTTAAGCCGCGTAAAAAATAAAATCGGCCGCAGCATCACCTCGCACCATTTTTCAATAAACCATTTTAACCTATCAATCATACCTCTCGCCTCCCTTCGTAAGCTTTAGACAACGTGGCCTCGTCCGCGTAATCCATATCCGCCCCTATCGGCAAACCATATGCCAGCCGAGTTAATCGAATCCCCAGCGGACGCAATAATTGGGTCAAATAAAGGCAGGTTGCCTCCCCTTCGGTGGTGGGACTGACGGCAAGAACCACTTCCTTAAAACGCCTTTTTTGCAGGCGCTGGAGCAGTTCTTTAATTCGCAAGCTGTCGGGCGTTATGCCGTCAAGCGGGGAGATTAAGCCGCCCAAAACATGGTATTGTCCCCTAAATTCGCGTGAGCGCTCCATGGCTAACAGATCTTTCGGTTCGGCGACCACTCCCAGAAGATCCTGGTCGCGCGAAGGATCGGAGCAGATTTTACAGGGGTCGGCATCCGTAATATTAAAACAGCGGGAGCAATATTTGATTTTTGCTTTGGCTTGCAAAATGGCGTCGGATAACTTATCCGCCTCAACCTTAGATATGCCTAGGATATAAAATGCCAGACGCTGGGCTGACTTGGGGCCAATGCCCGGCATTTTCTTTAATTCTTCAATTAAGGTGTTGAATGTATCCGCGTACACTTAAAATAATCCCGGCGGCAGGCCAAGGCCGCCGGTTAACCCTTTCATTTTCCGGGCGGCGCCGTCTTTGGCGTCTTTCATAGCGCGAGAAACCGCATCTTTAACTGATTTTTCTAAACGTGCGACATTGTTTTGGTCAACGATTTTTGGGTCAATGGCCAGCTCTTTAATTTCCATATCGCCATTAACTACCACTTTAATGCCGTTTTGCGCAATTTCAAAGTTTTCATTTTTTAATTCTTCCTTGATCTTTTTTAACTGCCCCTGCATCTCTCGCGCCATCTTGATCATTTCTCCCATATTTCCCAAATTCCCAAATATCATAGTATCCTCCCTTCGAAAAATTCGGCGACTGCCCTGGGCGACAGCAGTGTTTCCTTTTTGCCTTCCAATACTTTACAGTCAATTAATACTTTTTCACCGATAACTTCCCGCAATGCTTCTTCCACCGCTGCCTTATTTTTGGCCTCTTCCAACCTCTCTTTGTGAAAAGCATACCCCCGCCGGAAAGCTACCACCAATTTACCTTTATCGTTAATCTCCAGCGGCTCTCCTTCGTGCAGGGAGACATAGGCAAAGACCAGCTTTTTTTTGACGGCCTCTAATATGTCCTGCCAGTGTGCGCGGATGTGCGATATTCGTTGTCCGGCTGCGTCCGGCGAAACATCTGGCGCCACAGCTGCCTCGCGACGCGCGATGGGACTTCCTTCCCCAATTAGCTCCAGTAGCGCCACTTCTAAAACCAACCTCCCATGCGGATGCCACTTCATGTCCATTTCCGCCCGTGATAGGGCGCGGATGCATTCTTTTAATTTGGGCAACGAAAACAAAACTGCCTGCTGTTTCAAACGCTCAAGATAATCTTTGGTTAATTCAAGCGCTTCTCCCGACCCGACAACTATATGCAATAAATTTCTAAAATGACCCACCAAATCGCGGATAAGCTGCAAAGTGGACTTGCCTTCGCTCACCCCTTGTTCAATTAGTTTCAATGCTTTGGCTGTATCCCCTTCGGCCAGGGCACTGCCGAATGAAAACAACAATTCTTCATCCGCCGTGCCAAAAACGGTTACCGCATCATCAAAAGTTATTTTATTACCCGCAAAAGAAACCAGTTGGTCCAGCAGGGAAATGGCGTCGCGCATGCCGCCTTCCGCCGTCCGGCTGATTAAGTTAATCGCTTTATCATCAATCACAAACCCTTCGGCTTGGGCAATTTTTCGCAGGTGTTTTTCAATTTCAGGCAGGCTGATCCGGCCAAAATCAAGCCGCTGACAGCGTGAAGCAATGGTCAAGGGGACTTTTTGCAATTAAGTAGTGGCCAAGACAAAAACGGTGTGCGACGGCGGCTCTTCCAAGGTTTTTAGCAAAGCGTTGAAGGCCTCGGACGTCAGCATGTGGACCTCGTCAATGATGTATACCTTATACCTTCCCTCAACCGGAGTATACTTGGTCCGCTCGCGCAGTTCGCGGATCTCGTCAATCCCGCGGTTGGACGCGGCATCAATTTCAATTACATTGACCGAATGACCATTACGGATTTTTTTACACGGATCACACTGACCACACGGGCTGGGAGTAGGCCCGGATTCACAATTGAGGGCTTTAGCCAAAATACGCGCGGCTGAAGTCTTACCCGTCCCGCGCGGGCCGCAAAAAAGATAAGCGTGGGCTAAACGATTATTCTTAATCGCGTTCTTCAAGGTTTGAACGATCGCGGGCTGCCCCACGATATCATCAAACGTCTGCGATCTCCACTTGCGGTATAACGATATGTAGCTCATTTGTAAATCCTGGGCACCCTTTTGCCGATACTGCAAATGACTTCGTATGAAATAGTATCTTCAAGTTTCGCGATTTCATCGGCTGAAATGATCTGCCCGTTTTGCTCGCCGATTAAAACGACCTCGTCCCCTACTTCAATCCTGGCATCACCAACATTGACCATTGACATATCCATTGTAACATTGCCGACCACGGAAAAGCGTTTGCCGCGGATAATTACTTGACCTCGATTGGAAAGCCGTCGGCTAAAACCATCAGCATAACCTACCGGCATAGTGGCAATGGTCGTATCATACGGCGCTGACCATGTACCACCATATGAAATTGGGGTCCCGGTCGGGACCTTTTTTAAATGAGTAACCCGCGACTTAAAAGAAAGGACCGATTTTAATTCAATATGCCGCCGCGCATTCCCCGAAGGGTATAGCCCAAAAAGCATCAGGCCGACCCGGACCATATCAAGGTGAGTTTGAGGATGGAACAAAGCCGCCGCGGAATTAGCTGCATGCTTCAATGGAATAAATGGAACCTTGGACACAACTTGCTGGAAACGTTCAAATTGGCCGGCGGTAAAAGTGTCATGCGGCTCTTCGGCTTTGGCAAAATGGGTGAAAACCCCTTCAATTTTCAATGCCGGCAAGGAAGCAATTTTGGTAATAAAGGCAACCGCTTCAGACGGAGAAACGCCGACCCTGGCCATCCCGGTATCAACCTTGACATGTACTGCCGCGGTTTTCCTGCGCTTCTGCGCTTCATCGGAAAGGGCTTTAGCTTCGTTAAAAGAATACAGCGTTTGGGTCAAATCATATTGGATAATTTCATCCATAACCGAGGTCGGGGATTCGGTTAAGATGAGGACCGGAGAAATAATTCCTGCTTCGCGCAGTTCGAGGGCTTCGCGCAAATTAGCTACTGCTAGATAATCGGCACCGGCTTCCACTGCCGCCCGAGCGACTGCCACAGCACCGTGTCCGTAGGCATTGGCTTTGACTACTGCCATAAATCGGACATTCGGTGCCAGTAGGCGGCGGATCTCGTTAATATTGGATTTTACCGCCGCCAGATCAATTTCGGCGTAAGTATTCATTTCTTGTTTTGTCCATTAATTCATCAGAAATAGCCACTGCTCCTAGTTCAATGTCGCGTCCGCTGCCCGGGCCGTGGAAATCGGAGCCGCCCGTCACCAGCAAGCCGTATTTTCCTGCCAACGTTAAATAACGTTTGATTTCATCTTCACTGTAACCAGGATAATAGGCCTCTATCCCCTGTAAACCATCCGCCATTAAATCCGGGATAATATGATCCACATCCGAGATTTTAGGATGGGCAAATACCGACATCCCTCCGGCCTGGCCAATAATCTTGATAGCTTCTTTTGGCGTCAATTTATAATGCGGCACATAGGCCGGCCCCTTATTATCAATGTAGCGCACAAATGCTTCTTTAAAATTGGAAACTGCGCCAATGGACCGCAATGCCCGGGCTACATGCGGCCGGCCGGGAGTTCGATGGCCGGCTTCGGCAAAAACTTTTTCCGGATCAAGATCAACCCCCAACCCTTTTAGTTTATCACAAATTTTATAAATCCGCTCTTCGCGGCCTTTTTGGATTCGGCCAAGGATTTCATTTAATTGGGCATTATTGCAATCAATATAATAACCTAAAATATGGACTTCGGCTGCCCCAGCTTCGGTCGTCATTTCTATTCCTGGAACAACCTCTACGTTCACTTCTTCTGCCTTCTCCTGCCCTCTTCTTACCCCTGCAACCACATCATGGTCGGTTATGGCAATCGTTTTTAATCCAACTTTTTTTGCTAATTCTACAATTTCTTCCGGCTTTAAAGTTCCATCGGAAAAATTGGTGTGGACATGAAGGTCAGCAGACATTATAGTTTGATTATATCACGCAAAAAATCGCGGCTCAATGCAGAGGAATAATAAGCAAGTTACTCGCCAATCAATTTTTTATCCAGCTTTGGCAGGTAATTTTCTTTCGAGATCACCGGCCTTCCAAGTCGTTTCTCAAGCTTTTTCCTGGCTCCTCCCGCAATATCGCCGCCGGCTTTTGCGTCAGTTTTTAATTTGGGCATTCCCTTTGAATTTTCATTGCGTGTAATTTCTGTGGTTGCCCTTTCACCTAACATAGAGAATATTAGTTCGAAATCATTCATATGATCACGCAGGTTTTCGCGCTTCAACCCTTTTAATTTTTTATACTCTTTTGGCCTGAGCCCAAAGGCAGCTTGGGATATTTCTGCAGTAAGAATGGCATAATCCCGTTCAAGTTCCGCTCCGCGATTTTTCCATTCATCGGTCAATTCCTCCCGGATAGCGATGCCGCGCATGCGCTTTTCGATCCAATCGTCAGGATACCCTTTAGCTTTATACAATACCCTTGTTCTTTTGGTAGCCAGTTCCGGATCTTCGATTTCCTGGATTCTTTCATAGCCAACTTTAGCTAGCCAGCGTTTGAACGGTTCGGCTTTTGGTGAAGGAATGGATTGGATTATACGGAACAGCCCTTCAGCATTGGCACAGTCGGTGTCACGCATTTTTCCATCCGGAGCTAACAATTTCAACTGTCGACAAACTGTCGACAGTTCGGCCCCGCTTTCTTCCTTAACCCTTATTTTCATTTTAAACCAATAATCTCTAGGATTAACACTGTTTGTTAAAACCTCAACAACGTCAATTGTCGAGAACCACCATTCATTCTTATAGATCGTTTTTCGTATTTCTTTTCCTCTAAATAGAGCAATCCTAGTTTCGTCCATGCTGTTCTGCCTCCTTTGCCATAAGCATTATTTTGTAAACATAATGTACGCCAAATAGTCGACAACCTTGGGAGAGATGTCGAGGCCAAGCAGTGATAATGTAAAAGCGTGGGCGGCAACAGAACTTAATCCTTTGATATACTTTTCCTTGATAAACGGGCCAAACTTCCAAACCCTAAATTTAAACCTTTTGTAAACTTCGCCAATGCGGTCGTGCTCAATGTGACGGAAAAGCTCATGCGCAACTAATATTTTCAGTAAATTATCCGATAACTGTGGATGATCCACCCATTTAGCTAATTTCTCATGGTAATCGCGAAAAACCACAATTTCTTTTTTATCTTTGTGGTAAACAGAACCTTTGCTTTTCCCTTCCTCTTCTCCAGAAACCTTTAGTCCCATAGCAACCGCAATTCTGCGCGGATCGTTATTTTGATATTCAGCCGTTGCCCATTTGGCAGTTTCATCGCCGATCGCGAGCGCTTCTTTGACTAAATTAAATTTTTCCGGCTCGGGCAATTGCTGGAATACTTTGTCTTTCCCTAATTCAATATAAGCCAAAGCGATACGGCTTCGTTCGTTATGCACTCCACCATTAGTTCCATGCTGGATCCGCCTTTCCATTTTTTTTGTTTTGGGCTTTTTCATTCTTACCGTTTTATTCATATAACATTAATACCTTATCCTTTATTTTGTTCCCCTTAACATCAACTCTTACGCAGTGATAAAATCCTCCAAACTCGCGCGGCAGGTAAAGGTTCGCGCCTGCTCCGGCGGTCACCAGATAGATTGTCCCATCCCGCACCGTCCGGGCATAACCATGGATGTGCCCGGCAAAGACATAATCAACCTTATGTTGCCTAAAAATGGCCATTAACTCTTCGATTACCTTACGGCCGGACATGATGTGGTCAGGATAAATTTCCGACGGGTCAAAGACCGGCTTGTGCATGAAAACAAAAGTGTGTTCTTGGGCATTAGCCGCTAAATCGGCCTTTAGCCAGTTAAATTGTTTGGCATCAAAACTCTTCGCCCGGGCGTTGTCTAAAATAACAAAATGCGCACTCCCGTAATCAAAGGAATAATAAGTGGGGCCAAAATATTTATGGAAAAGGCCGTACCCTCCGGGGTAAACATCATGGTTGCCAACTACTGTGTATACTTTTGGGGATATCCTTGAACTTAAAGAGATGAATTTCTTATAATTGGCTTCACTGGCAGAAGGCACGCTGTCGCCATTATTTACGCAAAAAGCAATCCCTTCTTCGCGGTTGATCCTGTCAGCCAGATCTTTGAGCATGGCATTATTGCCCTGGCTATCCCCAAAAACAATGAAAGAAAATGATTCTAAAGTTGAAGCCGTTGCAGCAGAAGTTATAGTGAAATAAACAATAAATATAATCCCGACAAGAATACGCCATATGCCCTCACCCGCTATCCCCAAAGACACCTCCCTCTCCCAGGGGGAGAGGGTAAATTTCCTATTATTGGTATTTCTTATTATCTGCATAAGTATTTTTATAAAATCTTCGTACCAGCACCCCTCTCCCTTCGGGAGAGGGGGCAAAGATTTAACTTAGTGGGTGAGGGATTCCCCTCCCATCTCATCTATAGCCGTTTTAAACTTGCAGACAGCATCCGCAACATGCTTGGCGGTTGTCCCCAGCACCGTCTTTGTGAGCAGCAATCCTTTTGCTCCGGTATCGGCAATGATTGATACTTCCGACGGGCGGATGTGGCGCTGGGTGGGGATGATGACCGGCAAATTGGCAGAAAGGATAATGGAAATATAACTTTGCAGGTCGCCCACTACCAGATCGGTTTCAGGGTCAGCGGTTGGAATAATAGCCGCGTCCACCGCCTGGAAACTGTTATGGGTCAGCTCGATCAACTCATCTAAAGTATACCGGCTGTTGAGAGACAATACCCTGGCAAGTTTCTTTGACTTTAATAAATCGGGCGAAAGATGTTCTACCCCAATATTAATGTAATCAAACCCCAATTTTTCGATCTCATTCAATTCTTTCTTGTGCAAATCCTTATGGCTGCCGATAGAGATGCCAATCGGCGCTTCGACAATTTTTAAGATATTGATGATCGTTTTCCGTTCCTGGTCAATGGTGTTGAACTCGCGCATGTTTAACAGTAATTGCAGCGCATCCGCGCCCGCCGCAAACGCCGCCTCCGCCATTTCCAAATCATTCTCCGGCAGAGAAACAATTAAGGTAAGCTTATTATTGTTTATTAAATCTATTAGTTTTGACATCCGCAATACTTTTGCCGATATAGTCCCATCGCTTTTGCCGTTTTCTGGCTTTCGCGAAAGCCAGAACGAAAATCGCGATAGAAGAATTTTACACCATACTTGGCCGCCGTGTCATGTCCAATTTTTTTCAGCAGTTCATGGTTCTGATAAGGGCTGATCAATAAAGTGGTGGAAAAATATTCAAATTCTTTTTCCTGCGCTATCTGCGCGGTTTTGGTAAAGCGGACGCGACAGCAAGATTCGCAATCGTTTGGCTGAAGGCAGACATCATTTTCAGCAAATATCACATTTAATCCAACTTTACCGGCATATTCTTCCATGGTTTTTCGCCGGCGCTCATACTCCTCCTGCGGCTGGATATTGGGATTATAAAACAGCGAGTAAACAACTAAGTTTTCTTTGAGTAATTCTTGATAAACAAAAGTCGTACAAGGGGCGCAGCAGGAGTGAAGCAACAAAGCGCTGGCGGGTGAGGGTGTTAATTTATTCACACTAAACTAGACTTAGCTCTTTTAGCACTTGCTTAATTTCTTCTTTTTGCTTGTCAGTTGGTTCAACCAGCGGCAAGCGGGTTTTCCCCACCGGAAAGCCGACTTGTCCCAGGGCATACTTGACTGGTGAAGGATTGGAAGTGATAAATAAGACCTTAAAGAGCGGCAGGAGTTTGTGGTGGATTTCAGCCGCCTTTTGGACATTGCCGGCATGGTATCCGTTGACCATTTCGGCAATCTCTTTGCCGACCAAATGCGAAGCCACCGATATTACGCCGATTGCCCCAACGGAAAGCATAGGCAAAGTCATCGAATCATCGCCGCTCCAGAGAATAAACTCTTTCGGACACAAATTGCGGGTAAAAGAGGTCTGGTCAACATTGCCGGCAGAATCTTTGAGTCCGATATAGTTTTTGATTTGCGCAATTTTAGCGGTTGTTTCCGGCAGCAGATTGATGCCCGTCCTGCCGGGAATATTATAGATGATCAAGGGCAAACTGGTATTTTCCGCAATCGCCTTAAAATGCGCAAACAGCCCTTCTGGGGACGGCTTATTATAATAAGGAACAACAATCAGCGCCCCATCAACTCCGATTTTTTCGGCTTCTTTTGTGGATTTTACCGTAGTTACCGTGGAATTTGACCCGGTCCCGGCAATGACTTTGCATTTTCCGCCAACTGCTTTTTTAATTACCTTGTATAGTTCGTATTCTTCTTCGTGGGTTAAGGTGGGAGATTCGCCAGTCGTTCCATGGATCACCAGCGCTTCTGAACCGTTATTGTTTAACCGGACTGCCAATTCCTCGGCTCGAGCAAAATCAACCGAAAAATCATCTTTTAGCGGGGTTGCCATTGCCGTGATTACTTTGCCAAAGTTAGTCATATCAATCCTCCTTGATCCCGACTTGATTTGAATTATAGCATATCATTGCCATCTCTTTAACAAATGCGCTATAATAAACTGCCCATGGACAATTTAAAAACCATCCTCCCCAAAATGCAAGGCAAAAAAGTGCTGGTTTTCGGCGATGTCATGCTGGATGAACACATCTGGAGCAATGTAACCCGCATTTCCCCCGAAGCACCGATACCAATTGCCGATGTCCAGCGCATCACCCATGTCCCCGGCGGAAGCGGTAATGTTGCGGCCAATATTTCTGCCCTGGGCGCGTATCCATATCTCGTTGGTATTATTGGACAAGACAGTTCTGGTGCGAAGCTGTGCAAAGCTCTCAAACAAGCGCATGTCCCGACCCAATATTTGATCAAAGACAATCAGCGCCCGACAATTTTAAAATCCAGGATTATTGCCGGATCACAGCATGTTGTCCGCGTGGATCGCGAAGATCGGACCGATCTGCCCAATACCTTAAAAGAACAAATCGTCAAAGCAGTACAGCATATTATCCCGCTGGTTGACGCGGTTGTTATTTCGGACTACGGCAAAGGATTAGTTACAGAAGAAACATCCCAAGCTGTGATTTCTTCCTGCAGAAAATATAATAAACCTGTAGCTGTTGACCCCAAAGGTGAAAACTATCAAAAATACCGGCAAGCCACTATCATTACTCCCAATCAAAAAGAAGCGTCCGTGGCTAGTCGGATCAATATTACTGACCGGACAGGCTTACGCAAATCTGGGCATACTTTATTAAGACAAACCAAATGCAAATTCATACTAATTACCCGCGGCAAAGAAGGCATGTCCCTTTTTTCCTCCCAATCAAAAGAACAGCATATCCCAGCCCTTGCCCGTGATGTTTTTGACATTACCGGCGCGGGAGATACGGTTATTGCGGTGCTTACGCTGACCCTTGCCGCTGGCGCTGATATGAAAGATGCTGTAGTCCTTGCCAATATTGCCGCTTCTGTGGTTGTAGGAAAAGTAGGAACCACCCCCTGCAGTAAATGGGAGCTTGAAGAAGCCATTGCCGGTCATGAATCCATCGCCCGCAAAATCAAAACCCAAAAAGAACTAACAAATATCACCAAAAACCTGCGCAGTGCGCAGGAAAAAATCGTTTTTACTAACGGCTGTTTTGATATTCTGCACCTAGGGCACGTACGCTACCTGCGCGAAGCTAAAAAGTATGGGGACGTTTTAATTATCGGGCTAAACAGCGATAACTCGGTCAAATTATTAAAAGGAAAAGACCGCCCCTATGTGTCCGAGCTGGAGCGCGCTGAAATCCTAGCGTCATTAGAATGCGTTGATTACGTCGTCATCTTTTCAGAATCGCGGCCGGATAATTTAATTAAACTTATAAAGCCCGATTTTCATATCAAAGGCGGGGATTATAAAGCTGCGGGTCTGCCGGAAAGAAAACTGGTGGAATCTCTGGGCGGAAAAGTGCTGGTAATTCCTCCCATTGAAGGCCGGTCAACAACTAATATAGTGAAAAGGATATTAGGGAAATGAATTTACGCGTTTTCTTGACCTTTGCTACTTGCTGCTTGACCCTATTTTGCTTTGCTTTTACTTCCTACGCTTGGGTCATTACCAAGGAATTAAAGAAAGAGCTGGCCGAAAAAACAACTTATGTTAAAAAAAATCCCAAGGATCCGGAAGCACAATTTGAACTGGCCGTCACGCAAGGTTATACCAACCATTTGCTGGAAGGCATGTCATCTTTAAAAAAAGTTAATGATATCGACCCGCAATTTAAGCTTGAGGCCTTAGAGATTTATTTCAATAAAGTCCTAGAAGACCCGAATGACTGGAAATTGCGCTTCCGTTTGGCATTTATATACTACTTCAATGATCGGTACCCGGAAGCAATCCGTGAACTTAATAATGTGTTAATCATTGATCCTTACAATGTTTGGGCTATGGGTTATTTAGCCCTTTTATATGGTTATATGAATGAAGTTGACAAGGCAATCGCAATAACCAAACAAGCCCTGAAAGTAGACAGTAATGTGGCCGCTCTCCATCTCTTATTGGGAGAAGGTTATGCCAAGAAAGGCAACGGTTGGGGCGCCTTCCGCGAAAGGCTGGAAGCCGTGCGCTTAAAGTCCCTAGGTTATTGAAATGACGATCAGCAATAAAATCATTTTTACAACTTTTATTCTATTTGTCGGTGGAATTTTCTTATGGGCCATCTTTGCTCCCAAAGAAGATATTTCAACCCAAATTCATAAAACGCTAAAAGAACAGGAAAAGAAAGCCGATGTAATTTTTAAGGAAGTTAAATTCCAGGA
The DNA here is from genome assembly GCA_030018645.1 of Candidatus Margulisiibacteriota bacterium. GTDB lineage: Bacteria > Margulisbacteria > WOR-1 > O2-12-FULL-45-9 > O2-12-FULL-45-9 > JASEHX01. The sequence goes on from JASEHX010000001.1 coordinate 14,977, forward strand.
AATATCGTCCGGCAAAAAATATTGGGACCTTTTGGCGCAAAGCGCCATGCTTAACAAGTCCACTCAAATCGCCGCCCTAAAGTCAGCTAAAGGGACTTTTTATAAAAATGGGAAAGCGGTGCTTTTGTTCCGTTCACCGGCAGCTTTGTGGGACATGAAAAAGAAGGAAATCTGGCTGGACAAACCGCTGGGTAAGGGAGCTGGTTTCTGGTTTAATGCCAATAATTTAAGCTGGAAATTTGCCGACCAAAAACTTTTATGCCGCGGTGAAATCATTCTCAATAAAGGAGAAGTAACCGCTTTTTGTGACAAATTAGAAAGTGATGTGGCACTGGAGAAAGCCGCACTGCAAGGCAATCCCCGTATTATTGTTGCGGTAAATGGACGCGCGCCCATATCAAATGCTAAAATCACCTGTGAAAAAATCTTATATCGGCAGCAAGATGAATTGATCGACCTCTTTGGCAGTGTTAAAATTAGTTACCAGGACATAACTGCCAGCGGCAACTCTGCCCGCTATTTGACCCAAGGCAAAATCATTATTCTAGAAGGGCAAGCCCATGCTGTCCAAGGCGGCAGCCGCCTTTCCGGTGATAAAGTAAAAGTCGATCTGAAAGAAAACAAAATATCGGTAATTGGGAAAGGCAAAATTTCCGTCAGTGAGGAATAAAAATGGTTCTAGTTGAAGCCAAACCAAAACCACAGGCCGCTGCACAAAAAAAGCGGGAAGCAATTGATCTGTTGATCATCGGCGGCGGACCGGCCGGCCTGACTGCCGCCATTTATGCTCTCCGTGCCGGGTTGAAAACAATTTTGGTCGAAAAAATGGTTTTGGGCGGCATTGCTTCTACCGCGTACCACATAGAAAATTTTCCTGGTTTTCCCGAAGGGATTTCCGGTCTTGAACTTGCCAGGCGCCTTTCAGAACAAGCCGGCAACCTTGGTTTGCAAGTCGTCTGGGGCAGCGCCGCCCAAATTAAGAAAAAAAATAAGCATTTTGAGACTGATGTTGACGGGAAATCCCTGCAGTCCAAAGTCATCATCATTGCCACCGGCACTGAATCAAAAAAACTTGACATCCCGGGCGAAGAGAAATTGCGCGGGCGCGGTGTTTCCTACTGTGCCACCTGCGACGGTCCTTTTTATAAAGACAAGAACATAATCGTAGTCGGCGGAGGCAATGCCGCCATTGAGGAAGCGCTTTATTTGACGCGTTATGCCAAAAAAATCTCCATTGTCCACCGCCGTAATGACCTGCGGGCAGATAAGGTATTAGCTGACCGCGCCAGCGCCAATCCAAAGATTTATTTCTTTTGGCATTCTGCCGTTGAAGAAATCAAGGGGAAAGAAAAGGTTGAAGGCATCCTCTTAAAAGACCTGCAAAGTGAAAAATCGTTGACTGTACCCGCTGATGGAGTTTTTATATATGTGGGCAGCCGGCCCAATTCAGCTGTAGTCAAAGGATTAATAGATATGGACGATAACGGATACATAAAAACTGACCAGCAGCTTTGCACTTCTGCGGCCGGGATTTTCTCCGCCGGCGATGTCCGGCAAAAATCTCTGCGGCAAATGGTAACCGCCGCGGCTGATGGAGCGGTTGCCGCCGAAAGCGCCCGTAAATTTATTGAGGAAAGCTCTAGGACTTAAATAAGACAACTTGTTCTTCCAGCCTCTTTGCCGCGGCGGCTATGAAACTGGCAAAAATAGGATGCGGGCGCGTGGGACGCGATTTAAATTCGGGATGGTACTGGGTAGCCAAAAACCAAGGATGCAAGGGCAATTCGATAACTTCAACTAAATCCGCTTTATGGTAAATCCCCGAAAAAACCAGTCCAGCTTCGGCTAGTTGGGAACGAAGGTCATTATTGACTTCAAAACGATGGCGGTGTCTTTCCATTACTTCATCTTCATTGTAGATAGCATGCAAGCGAGTGCCTTTTTTAATCCGGCAAGGATAAGCTCCCAGCCGCATCGTTCCGCCTTTTTCTTCCACTCCTTTTTGCTCGGACATTAAATCTATTACCGGGAACTTGGTTTTGGCGTCAAATTCGGAAGAATTGGCCCCTTTCATCCGGCAAACATTGCGGGCAAATTCAATGACCGCACACTGCATTCCCAAACAAAGTCCCAAGAATGGCAAATTATTTTCACGCGCATATTTTATGGCTTTGATTTTTCCCTCGATCCCGCGCGGGCCAAAACCGCCCGGCACCACCACCCCGTGGATATCACGCATAATCGGTTCAATGTCCCCCTCACCTTCCAACCTTTCAGCATTCACCCATTTGATTTCAATGGCGGCCGAATTTGACAGCCCGCCATGTTTTAGTGACTCTACAATGCTGATATATGAATCTTCCAGCTCGGTATATTTGCCGATAATAGCAATCCTGACTTTCTTTTCCGGCTGTTTCATTTGCTCAACCATTTTTTCCCAACCGCTCAAATCGCCTCTCTTGACCGGAAGATCAAGATATTTCAGGACTATATCGTCCAGCCCTTCTTTTTCAAGCGCCAGCGGCACTTCATAAAGCGAGGGAACATCGGCCAACCCGATGACTGCTTCTTTGTCTACATCGCAAAACAGCGATATTTTTTCTTTCAATTCCAAACTGATCGGCGTCCTGGAGCGGCAAATAATGATTTCCGGCTGGATGCCGATCTCGCGCAGTTTCATGACGCTGTGCTGGGTAGGTTTGGTCTTGAACTCGTGCGTAGTTTCAAGCAGCGGCACTAAAGTCACATGGATATTAATGCAGTTTTCCCGGCCGACTTCTTTCCTAAATTGGCGGATGGCCTCTAAAAATGGCAATCCTTCAATGTCGCCCACTGTCCCCCCGATTTCGCAAATGACTACGTCAAAAGCTTTTTCCTTGGTAACCACGCGGATGCGATCTTTTATTTCGTTGGTAATATGCGGGACAACTTGGATGGTGCCGCCTAGATAGTCGCCGCGGCGCTCGCGGGTTATCACCGACCAATAGGCCATGCCAGCGGTGACATTGTTCGCCTTGCTCAAATTTACGTCGATAAACCGCTCGTAATGCCCTAAGTCCAAATCGGTTTCGGCCCCGTCTTCGGTAACAAAGACCTCGCCATGCTGATAGGGATTCATGGTGCCGGGATCAACGTTAATATATGGGTCAAGTTTTTGGATGGAAACGGCAATTCCGCGCGACTTTAAAAGGCGGCCAAGGGATGATGCTGTAATCCCTTTGCCAAGGGAGCTTACTACTCCGCCGGTAATAAAAATATAACGCGTCATCCGCCTACGACCTCATCTTCAATTTTACGGGGGAGTTTCACCATTTTTACCCGGGTGATCCGGCGGCGGTGGATGCGCTCAACGCTAATAACCAGGTTCGTGTAGCGTAGACTGTCCCCTACTGCCGGCGCTTTGCCCAATTGGCCAAAAACAAACCCGCCGATGGTATCATATTCATCTTCCGGAAGATTAATGTCCAACTGGTCATTAACATCGGCTAAAGAATTCCGGCCGTCAAGCAGTGTAGTGCTTTCGTCAATCTTAACGATTGATTTTTCTTCCCGTTCAAACTCATCATGGATATCACCGACAATTTCCTCAATAATATCTTCCATGGTGACCAAACCGGAATTCATGCCGTACTCGTCAATAATGACAGCAATATGCGTGCGGGCAGACTGCATCTCATGCAGAAGGTCGGATATTTTTTTGGTTTCGGGGATAAAAATGACCGGCCGCAGGTATTCTTTCAAATCGCCCTTCCGCACTTTTAACATATCTTTGGCATAAATGAGACCGATGATGTTATCTAGATTTCCCTCGTAAACCGGCAGGCGCGAGTGCCCGCTTTCGATAATTGACTGCATAATTTTATCCATCGGCTGGTTGGCCTCGATGGCAATGATGTCCGGTCGGGGGGTCATGACCTCGCGGGCAATGGTATCGCCAAACTCAAAAATTGATGTGATCATTTCCCTCTCTTCTTTCTCAATCACGCCTTCCTCCGCCCCTGCTTGCAGGATAAGCCGAAGCTCTTCTTCCGTGATGAAAGGGACCTTTTCTGGAACTTTGCCGCCGAGCAACTGGATAAAAGGCCGGCTAAAAAAGCCAATTAAATAAGCAATTGGCTTCAGCACCACCTGTAAAGCTAATACTATTGGCGCAGAAAATAAGGCGAATTTTTCCGCATTGCGGATCGCCAGCGTTTTGGGCGTAATTTCGCCAAAGACCAGGATTAAGAAGGTCATGCTGCCGGTTGAGATCCCAACTGCCGTCCCTATCCCACCCCATCCCCGCCCTTCCAAGAATTTAATAGTAATAGAAGTCGCATAGGCTGATGCGCCTATGTTGATCAAATTATTAGCTATTAACAAAGAGGATAAGAAATCGCTGGGTTTTTCTTTGAGGGATTTTAATATTTTTGCGCCTGGAGCCTTTTCTTCCAGTAATTTTTTCACCTTTATCCATGATACTGAAGTTAGGGCTGTTTCCGCCGCAGAAGAAAAAGCGGATAACAGCAAGAAGATAATTAATAATATCAGCTCGTTCATTGTCCTAACACCTTGGGAATAAAAACCAGGCACCCAATAATTACCGCTCCTACTGCTGACAACAGCACCGCTCCGGCCGCCACATTTTTGGCCAATCCGGCTTCCACGCGATGTTCAGGCGAAAGGATATTGACCAATTCTTCAATCGCCGTATTCACCATTTCAACCACGATAACTCCAAAAATCGCCAGCAGCAATATCGCAAATTCAACAATATTTACTTTCACCCACCAAGCCAAAAACAAGACCAATAATCCGGCCAAAAAATGGATCCACAAGTTACGCTGTGTTTTAATCGCATGTCTTGTCCCCGCCCCGGCGTATTCAAAACTTTTTATAAGTTTCCTCGGCACTTTGCATCCTCCTTCCATGGTCGTATCCTAATAAATGGAGCACTCCATGGATTACCAAACGCTTTACTTCCCGTTTATATTGTACCCCAAAACGCTGTGCATTTCTGCCGGCAGTATCAACCGATATCGCAATGTCCCCCAAAATGCCGTTTTCCCCCATGGGAAAAGATAAGACGTCGGTGGCCTTATTTTTCCCGCGGAACCGTCCATTCAACCGGCGGATTTCATGATCACTAACGAAAACTAAGTTAATTTTACCTTTTACCCCTTCAGATTTCAAAATTTCATTCATCAAGGAATCATATTCGGAATTCATACAATCTTAAACTCTGCTCCTAATCCTTTTAGCTTTGACGCTATATTCTCATACCCGCGCTCCAAATGATGGTCGCGGTCTTCCAGGAGGGATTCCCCATTGGCCGCCAATGCCGCAATAACTAAAGCCGCCCCCGCCCGCAGATCGCATACCTTCACTGGGGCGCTGGAAAGCTTGGTAACCCCGTGGATAATGGCGCTTTGGCCTTCAAGTTTAATATCCGCGCCCATGCGGTTTAATTCGTGCACATACATGAAGCGGTTTTCAAATACCGTTTCAGAGATGACCGAAGTCCCTTTGGCCAAACAAAGCAAAGCCGCTAGAGGGGACTGCATATCGGTAGGGAACCCCGGGTACGGCATGGTCTTGATATCCAGCGGCCGGATGCCGTCCGGCAAATGTACTTCAATACTATTTTCTTCAACTTTCAAGGATACTCCGGCTTCTTCCAGCTTTCGGATCAGGGATTCGACATGGTCAGGGATCACATTTTTTACCGCAACTTTCCCCCTAGTAATGGCCGCCGCCAGCATATAGGTTCCTGCTTCTATTCGGTCCGGAATTATACGGTACTCAACCGGATTTAATTTACTAACCCCTTCGATCTTAATTTCTTCTGTTCCAGCGCCCACAATTTTTGCTCCCGCTTTGTTGAGGAAATTGGCCAAGTCAACTACTTCCGGTTCGCGCGCCGCGTTTTCAATGATTGACCATCCTTGCGCGAGAGCCGCCGCCATCATCACTGTTTCCGTTGCTCCCACCGAAGGGAAGTCAAGGCATACTCTGCCGCCGGCAAGCTTGCCGGCCTTGACAATCACAAAGCCGTGTTCAATGTGCACTTTGGCTCCCAGCGCTTCCAACCCTTTGATATGCAAATTTACCGGACGAGAACCAATCGCACAGCCGCCGGGGAGCGGAATTTTGGCCAAACCTTTGCGGGCTAAAATGGGGCCAATGACAAAAAAGGAAGCGCGCATTTTAGTCACCAATTCATAGGGCGCTACATGCTTCACATCGTCATTCCAAATTTCAACTGTATTATGCTGGGAAGCTGAATACTCCGCCCTCAAACCCAGCGCCCTTAATACTCTTAGGATCGTCTTTACATCCAGGAGGTTAGGCACACTGCGGATGGTTGTTTTTCCCGGTAAAAGGATGGAAGCGGCAATAATAGCCAACGCTGAATTTTTTGAACCAGATACGGCAACTTCACCGTTTAACGGATTGCCGCCTTTAATAAATATTTTCCTCATTTTGCTGCAAATTCCTTCGGCTTGGTCTTTTTAAATCCAAAATAATAAGCTAATGCCTGCACGGTCCTTTCGGCTGCCCGCCCGTCGCCATAGGGATTTACCGCTTTTGACATCTTTTGATATTCCTTCTTATCTTTCAACAATTTTGCCACGGTTTTAAAGATTATCTCTTCATCCATGCCGACCAACTTGACCGTACCTGCCGCCACGGCTTCCGGCCGTTCGGTTTTTTCTCTCATAACCAAAACCGGTTTTCCCAGCGACGGGCCTTCTTCCTGCACCCCGCCAGAGTCGGATAAAATAAGGCGAGAAACCTTCATCAAGTGGACAAAGGGTTCATATTCTTGCGGCCCGATTAATTTGATATTTTTTATTTCCCCTAATGCTTGTTTTACAACCTCTTTAACATTGGGATTTTGATGGACGGGCAGAACGATTTCAACTTCATCTTTGAAGGCTACAGCTAAACGCGCAATTGACCGGCAGACGGCTTCCAGCGGCCCGCCAAAGCTTTCCCGGCGATGCATTGTCACTAAGATCATTTTTTTCTTGGGGTCCAAATTCAACCTGAGTTGACTTAGATCATATTCCCTTTTTGCTATCCGCAGCAAGGCATCAATGACCGTATTCCCGGTCAGGAAAATCGAGGCCGGGTCTATTGCTTCTTTTAGCAAGTTGGATACCGATGTTTTTGTGGGAGCAAAATGCAGATCGGACAAAGAAGTGAGGAGCTTGCGGTTTATTTCTTCGGGAAACGGCCGCCATTTATCGAAAGTGCGCAGACCCGCCTCAACATGACCTAAGGGAACTTGATAATAATAGGAAACCAACCCAGCCGCAAAAGCGGTGGAGGTATCGCCCTGCACCAGCAGTATATCCGGCTTATTGCCGGCTATTAAAGTTTCTAAACCTAACAAGGTTTTAGCAACAATTTTGGCAATCGATTGGTTCTTTTCCATGATCGCTAAATCGTGATCCGGTCGGATGGAAAAGAGCTGCAACACCTGATCCAGCATCTGGCGATGCTGGCCGGTTACTACGATAATTGATTCAAACCAATCAGGGAACTTTTTCACTTCGCCGATTACGGGCGCCATTTTAATAGCTTCCGGCCGGGTACCGAACACAAACATAATTTTTTTAGGCTGCGTCATTTTTGCAGTACCATAAATAAGGCAATAAAACTTAAAATGAAACAGACGATATAAATGGAAAGGACCGCTTCTCGTTTGTTAAAATTGGCGCGCAGCAACATGTGATGGATGTGCTTATTGTCAGCCTCAAACGGGTGCTTTCCTTCGCTTAAGCGCCTCCCAATGGCAAATAAAGTATCAAAAATAGGGACGCCAAGGATTAAGATGGGAACAAACAACGCTACCACCAAAGTAGTTTTTAATACGCCGACAATGGAAGAAGAAGCCAAAATGAAACCCAAAAGCATTGAGCCGGAATCACCCAGGAAAACGGAAGCCGGGAAAAAATTATAGCGCAGGAAACCAATTGCCGCGCCAACCATGGCCAGCATTAATATCGCCGCGCCAATTTGGTGGGTGCGCATGGCAACCGCAAAAAGGGCAATGGAGGAAATAGCAGTAACTCCCGCCGCTAATCCGTCCAAGCCGTCAATTAAATTCATGGCATTGGTAATTCCAACAATCCAAAACAAGGAGAGCGGAATGGCAAATAACCCTAAAGGAATAATGCCGTTAAATGGATTAGAAAGAAAATGGATGCCGGCCCCGCAGTAATAGACAATTAAGGCCGCAATAATTTGAAAAATCAGCTTGGTGGTCGCCCGCATACTTTTTACATCATCCACTGCCCCAATAACAACTAACAATGTGCTTCCCGCAAAAAGGCCCAGCACCATTTTGCCTTGGATGATGATGCCGCTATAGCTGGCAAGCACCATAGCCAAGCCGATCGCTGTCCAAAAACCAAAGTAAATTGAAATCCCGCCCCAGCGGGGAATAGGAGCAGCATGCACTTTTCTGGCATCGGGAATATCCACCGCGTTATATTTAACGGCGATACTGCGCACCAGCGGAGTTAATAAATAGGTGACACCCAGGGCGGAAAAGAAGGTGAGAAGATAAATAACCATTACGGGGTATTATTCTAGCATAATTATATGGATTTTGCGATATAAGCTGAAGCAGGTCCCCTGCCGACCTGTTTGATTATTCCTAATCGTTTTAATTTTTGAAGCTGGAGTTGGGCGGTTCTTTTTGGACATTCAAGAATATCCGCCGTATCTTTCGCTGTAATCCTGCCAACCTGGTCCATAAAATCCAAGATTTGGAGCTGATCTTTATCTAAGTAGATTTTTGAACTAATATCACGTTTGATCTTTTTTGACGATAGTGCATTGACTTTTTCTCTCACATTATCAATTTCTTCCCTAAATCCCCGGGTAAAATACTCCAGCCAGGAAGTAAAGTCGTGCTGTCTTTCATTATAGTTTTTTCCGATATTAATAGCTTGATAATATTTTTGGCGGTCGCGGTTATAATAGTCCTCAAGGGCAAAAAGGTGACGGAAATCATACCCGCGGCTGTAGAGGACAAGGGTAGCTAAGGCCCTGGCTGTCCTTCCATTTCCATCGTTAAAAGGGTGGATGGCAGCTATTTCCTGATGGACGATGCCGGCGGTAATTACCGGGTTAATCCCTTCTCTTTCGCTGTTTTGCGTCCACTTAATCAGGGAAGCGCAAAGTACCGGCACTTTCCTGGCATCCGGTCCAGTATAAACTATTTCATCTGGAGAGCCCCATCGCCGCCTGACAACAAATACTGGTTTGGGCCGGTATCGGCCGGAAGACTCTCCCGGCAAAGTTTTGCAAGTCACCATCCGGTGGATTTTAAGCAGTACTTTTTCGGTGATCTGCCGCTTTTCTTGAACAATTTTTTCTATATAGCGCAGGACATTTAAGTAATTTTGGACCTCAAAAATATCTCGGTCTGGGGCGGATATTTTTTTTCGCGCCAAGACCGCTTCTACTTCAGGAATCTCCAGGCGGTTCCCTTCTATTGCAGTCGAACTATGCGTCATCCTAACCATAGCTTGACGCCGCAGCCGCAGTTCTTGTTTCGGCAATATTTTTGCCTGTTCAATGATCGTTTTCGCTTCCGCGATCGCGACCAGCATTTTTACAATATTAGTAGTCAGTTTATACTTCGGATTAAACATGTTTACCTATTAACAATTATATCAGGAGATAAATAATCGCGCAAGAATCGCGCAAGAATCGCGGGATATCTTTCGTGTCCGGGCCGGCTTTCAGCAGCCGACAAACCCCAAAACCATCCAGGCCCGGCATCATGATATCAAGGATAATAAAATCCGGCTTTTCTAATCGCTATAAATAATTTATATAAATGGTCCCCTGCTTGCTGTTTCCGCTGTTAAGCACTGCAGTGTCGGTAAGCAAATCGGAGGTTGTTAGGAACGCGGTATTCACAACCCAGGTTTTATAAGCTTCCACAGAAGCAGGCAATAAGGCTGGATCGGTATAAATATTAGTCGGGCTGGTATTTTGCGCTCTAAACCAATCTTCATCTGCCGTTCCGGGAACTACAATATAGCTGGTGCCGCTGCCAAAGCCAGCGTATTTAAACAGCATATAATTTCCCGCACCGCGTGAAATGCCTTTTGCAACAATTTGGCAGTTTCCAATAATGTACCGAAATTCAAATTCATGCAAAGCTGGATTACCGGAAACAATGCCGCGCAAATTATAATCCGTTTCAGAAGTAGTAATGTCGTAATCAACACTATAAGCTAAATCCACAGTCAGATTATTGGAAGCCGCGTCACGAGTAGCCGTCGCAATACCGTATTCATTCTTAAGCGGCGAATCGGACCAAATCCACCCCAGTACCGTCGCTAATGTATTGGTTGTTTCTTTCAGCGCAATGCCGCGTTTTTCGCTTACTTCATTGGTGGCTCGATTACAAGTTATTGGTGATAATCCGGCGAACGGCGGAGTAATAACTTGTTCGGTAATCGCTACCGCATCCGGGGACGCATATGTAAAAACACTATCAACATCCGTTAACAACTTATACAAATTTGAACGATCAACCCTCCCTTCATCACGGGAGCTGACGAATTCGCGCATCGAAAAATAAACGAAATATAAGGGATTGCCAGCACCCCATTCAGTAGTTGACTGCGCGCGCAAATTAAAAATTTGCGCCGCTTGGGCCGAAGCCGAAGGTGTAAAAACCGGCGTGACATTCGCAATCAGAGGGTTAAAATAACCCGTGCTTGCGGGGGTGCTTGTTACCTGCCCGCAGCCAATATAAAAACCAGTAACTACCAGCATCAAAACACCAGCGATCAAATATATCCTCTTGCCTTTTTCCATAACTTTTTCCTCCTCGTATAATATACTTATGACACTAAAGCATCTAATTTTTGAATTAGACACTTTCGACTTTTATGAAACTTGTCTGGACGTAATACTATAATAAATACTTAAATTTTGCAACTATGCGGACGTATCGCGCAAGACATATCAGATGGGGCACAAAGCATGGTTTGGCGGGCCTTGCAACTTAATGCTGTTTTCCCATTCATCAACCTATTCATCAATCGGGTTTTTGGCTTAATTACGCTAATATATAGCATAATGACCTGCTTTTTCCTTGAGATTTTATAACTTTTAACTCGACTAGTTTTGATAACTCCTTGTGTACAGCCTTGGCTGGAAAGCTTGAATTCCACCTGTCGCTGGCAAGCCATTCCAAAAATCCCTCGACTAATTCAGGAACCTGGTCTGTTTCCGGCGGCATATAAACCACTTCTTCTCGAAAGCCAGTCGCGTCAAATACATGCTTTCCCACATATACCTGCCGGTTTCGGAAGACTCCGCAATCCAAGGTCAACTTGTTGCCCTCAATGGCAGTGGAAGAGCGTGTATTATGCAACAAAGCTTCACGCCTTAAGCTTGCCTCCCATTTTGGCACCAAAGCAGACTGCTCGATAACTTCTCTCATGGGATCCCGCTGGTTCCGCTATCGATCTCCTGCCTGAGCGACAGGTATCTTTAATCAAATCGGGCCCGAAGGGATTTGAACCCTCGATCTTCTGCGTGACAGGCAGACGTGTTAGACCAGGCTACACCACGGGCCCGCGCCAATTCCTATTATAACATACGGCAGGAAAACGGAGGGAGGAGGATTTGAACCCCCGATACGTCTAGGACGTATACTGGTTTTCAAGACCAGCGCCATCAACCACTCGGCCATCCCTCCGTACAAGTCTATTCTGATTATACAAAATATCGAGGAAGCATGCAAAAGGCTGATACATATTCTCATTCACCCGCTGTGCTATAATAAATAGGATGAACATTATTGAGAATAAAATATCTGTTAACGAGCTTAAACAAATGGCTCAAAGCAAATTTGGTAATTTGGTCAAGGCGGTGGTTGATATTGAGCGCAAAATAATGGCGGTGGATGCCGAATTACATGCAGACGAGGAAGCATTGTTAATTGAAAATGGATCAAAACAGCAGGATTTATGGGGGATAAATATTTATCCTGAACTGATGCAAAATGAATGGATTGAATTTGATTCAATGATCAACTTAAGGCCGGCTCAAGGAAACATAAGTCGGGGCATAAATGATCCTGGAATCAGAGAAAAAATATCAAATATTGTTAATGGTATGATAACAAAATGAATACTCAACACAAAGAGCTTTCTTCTGGCCGCTGGCAAAAACTAAATTTTATTGAACAAATGGCCAACATTGGCAGTGAAGTAGAAAGGGCTATTAGTTGGCGCAAGAAAAATAAAATAAATTATAGCCAGATGGCTTTTGATCGGGCCTTAGAATTGCTAGACCTTACAGTTGCCGACAATAAAAATATTCGCCGCTTAAAAGAAATTCTTCGCATAAGAGAAATGATGGTTGATTATTTTTCTTTTGATAATATTTATCATTCTACTGCCGAACAATGGCAAAAATATTTTTACTCCTTCAATTATGCTGCGCGATTAAGACAAAATTAGTTTATTACCCAAAAGATGGCGGGGCGCGGAAATATACTGACAGTGTGTATTGGGTCCGCGTCGTTTTGCAATCTAGAATGATCTTTTGTATAATCAACTGTTGTCAGTCGTTAGTTGTAAGTTGTAGGCACCGCAGGTGCCGTGTTGTTAGTTAATTTGGAGGAGTACCCAAGTGGTTCAAGGGGGCGGTTTGCTAAACCGTTAGGTCGGGGTAACCCGGCGCGTGGGTTCAAATCCCACCTCCTCCGTTTTTTTATTGTAAGCAACTATTTTACCACCATTGTCCCGATACCGCGATCGGTGAAAAGCTCGAGTAAGATGCAGTGCGGGATTTGGCCGTTAATAATGTGAGTTTTGGCAACCCCTTTGCGCAAAGCATACAGCCCGCATTTTACTTTGGGGATCATCCCGCCGGAAATAACTCCCTGTTTAATTAATTTGCGGGTGCGGTAAGTGTTTACCTTAGAGATTAGTTGGCCTTCTTTATCCAGCACACCGCGCACGTCAGTCAAAAGGATTAATTTTTCGGCTTTTAAGTAGGCCGCTACGGCCGCCGCCGCACTGTCAGCGTTAATGTTATATATCTGCCCGCCGCGTCCAACCCCAATTGGCGATAAAACCGGGATATAACCCATTTTCATCCATTTCCATAAAAAGCGATAGCGGATGCCGGCCGCTTGTCCCGTAAACCCAATGTCAAAATAGCTGCCATGTTCGTCCCTCAACCATTGCTTTTTGGCCTTAATAACCTTGCCCTTTTTGCCGTAAAATCCTTTGGCCTTTCCG
>JASEHX010000001.1:28257-39668 GCA_030018645.1 Candidatus Margulisiibacteriota bacterium
GCCGTTTTTTTTAAGCAGGGCAACTATTTCCTGGTTAAGTTTGCCGCCTAATACCTTTTCCACCACTCTCATTACTTCCTTAGTGGTTACCCGCAATCCCTGGACAAATTTTATTTCAATCTTGTTGCGCTTGAGGGCTTTATTAATTTCCGGCCCGCCCCCGTGTACTAAGACCGGATGCATTCCGAGATATTTTAATAAAACCACATCCCGCAGGACCTGTTTTTTTAGCTCGGGATTGAGCATGGCCGCCCCGCCGTATTTAATGACAATAATCTTGTTATGGAACTTGATAAGATAGGGAAGGGCTTCGATAACAATATTGGCGCGGCCAATTAAACGGTCAAACATTTATGTGTGGTACCTTGCGTTGATTTTAACATACCCTTCGGTTAGGTCACAGCCCCAGCCGGCGGCCGATTCTTTGCCGACCCCCAGGTGGACAGTAATGACATCTTCTTCTTTGCCAAACTTCCAGGTGAATTTAAATTTATCCCAATTAATTTGGGCGTCAGTTGTTCCTAATGCTTGCAAGATGCGGCCAAAGTTGCGATCCCGCCCGGCAACTGCCGCTTTTAGCAGGAACGAATTAATTAAGGCTTTGACCACCACCCGCGCGTCTTTCCAACTGGCCGCCCCGCTGGCCTTGACCGTCATCAGTTTGCTGGCGCCTTCCCCATCGCGCGCAATGGCCTTTGCCAAGTATTCACAAACATATTCCAACGCCGCAGAAAATTGTCTTCTTGCCCCTTGCCCCTTGACCCTTGACCCCGATCTCCCATTCGCTAAGACAAACACGCAATCGTTCGTCGACATGCAGTTATCAACCGAAACCATGTTGAAAGTTTTGGCGACGGCTTGGCGCAGCATTTTTTGCAGCAGCGGCTGGCCAATTTCCGCATCGGTAGTAATAAAGCCCAACATGGTCGCCATCCCCGGAGCAATCATGCCCGACCCCTTGGCAATTCCCCCGATTGTAATTTTGCCGACTTTCACCGCAATTTCTTTGGGCTGTAAATCGGTGGTTAAAATTGCCCGCGCCGCCTCTTTTCCCCCCTTTTTGGACAGTTTCCAGGGCAATTGTTTGATGCCGGCCAGTATCTTGGGCATGGGCATAGAATGAGCAATGACGCCGGTTGATGCAACTAAAACATAGCGCGGGTTAATAGTTAGGGCCCGGCCAGTATCTTTAACCATTTTCCAGGCGTCTATTAATCCTTTGTCACCCGTCCAGCAGTTGGCATTGCCGGCATTGGCAATAATGGCTTGGGCAGCTCCGCCTTGCAATTGCTTCATTGAAACAATTATCGGAGCCGCTTTAACTTGATTGGTGGTAAAAACCCCAGCGGCGGTTGCCGGCACATCTGAATAAATCAGCGCCATATCCGAGTTACCGGATCTTTTTATCCCCGCCGCAATTCCAGCAGCTTGAAATCCTTTTGGAGCAGTAATTCCGCCTTTAACTTTTTTCATGGATAAAGTGCAATGTGCTTTAGCCCCATCGTCTCCTCTAAATCGTACATTATGTTCATATTTTGAACCGCTTGCCCTGCCGCGCCTTTAATCAAGTTGTCAATGGCCGAAAGGACAATCACTTGCCCCGTCCGCTCATTCACCTGCACGCCAATATCACAATAATTAGTCCCCGCCACAAATTTAGTATTCGGCAAGACATTTTCCCGTATTCTCACAAACGGCTCATTTTTATAAGTTTCTTTATACAAATCGATTAATTCCTTAGTTTTGATCTTTGAACTTTGATCTTTGAGTTTCCCATAGATAGTTGTCAGAATTCCCCGCGTCATCGGGGTCAAATGCGGAACAAACGTAACCCTGATCCCCTGATCCCCTGATATCCTGATCGCCTGATCCTCTATCTCCCCCATATGGCGATGGTTGGTAACCGCATATGCTTCTATTCCTTCATTGCGTTCGCAATAATGGGTTTTCAAAGATCCGGCTCTCCCCGCTCCCGACACCCCCGACTTGGCATCCACAATAATTTCAGGTTCAATCAAACCCGCTTTGAGCAAGGGTGCCGCTCCCAAGGTTGAGGCCGTCGGATAACAGCCGGGATTGCCGATTAAGCGAGCTTTTTTTATCTTTTCACGATAATATTCCGGCAAACCAAAGACCGCTTCCTGCAATGCCCCCTTGGCCTTATGCTCCATCTGGTACCAATACTTGAATGTGTCCGGATGGTTGAAACGAAAATCCGCTCCCAAATCAATTACTTTTTTGCCTGCCGCTAAAAGCTTTGGCGCATAATCCATGGCAATACCGTGCGGCAGGGCCAGGAAGACCAAATCAACTTTACCCATCTGATTATCAATATCGGCTAAAGTACCTATTATTGGGTCCTGTTCCCCAGCCAAATGCGGATAGAGTTCAGAAATCTTTTTGCCTTTATGCGCTTCTTCTGACATAAGCCAAATAACTTTAGCCTCCGGATGCCGCAGGAGAATTTGGTACAACGTTACCCCCGCATATCCTCCGGCTCCTACAATCCCAATCTTAATCATAACTAATGAAACCTCCTTACTTGGAATCTAAATAACTCGACTGGCTCGTCGGCATCAATCCAAGCTTTTTGCCGGCAAATGGCAATTTGCTCTTCCGACGTATTGACGCCCGGCAGGTCGGGCAGTAATAGTCCGCGCCGGACGCCGGATTTAACAATTACGCCGTATTTTTGGGCGTCTAATTCCGCCGCCGATTTCACCGGTTCCGGGACGGTTAACACATCTACCGAAATTTCAAGGTCCGCTAATTCATTTTCGCTGATCGGCGGAAAGCGCGGATCACGAGTGGAGGCCTCTATCGCATTGCGGATCACTTCTTCGGCTACATTTTTGCAGGTAGGATTAAAAGTCCCAATACAGCCGCGCAGTCCGCCCTTTTTGTGGATCGAGACAAAAACTCCCGCCCGCTCGGCCATTTCAGGCATCAGTTTTTCCGGCAACCCCGGCACTTTTTTTTCCTTGACATAAGCGGCGATGGTTTGTTTTGCTAATTCAACAATTGGGTGCATATTCAGCTACCATATAGCCCACTCCAAACGGCCCTTCATAGGATAAGACATTCGGTATAACGCTTGTTCCATCCAGCGCACCCAGTAAGATGGCTATGGACCACAACGCATCTTGCCCCGCCGCATCCGCCAGTACTGGATCGAAATTTAAGATCCCCTGAACATCATTATGTTTTACCAATTGAACCAATTTTTCATCAAATTCTTTGCCGCGGGGATCAAAGCCCGCCGGTGCGTCCGGCGTCAAGCGATGGGACATGTCGGCTGATGCGATAACCGCAATTTTTCTATCCAGCCGGGCGGCGGTTTTTGCTAAACTTTTACCAAATTCAAATAATTTATTCAGCGGCAGGAAGGCAATGGCTATCGGCAGGATGGGCTTTTTTAAACCGGCCTTATCTGGATAATACAAAGGCACCAAACAGCCATGATCAAGTAAAGTTTCCGGACAGCTGGCGGCAAAACTGCAGTCTTTCATGACGTTATGTCCCAATTCGGTATCGCCTTTAAAATAAAAGTTGGGTTTGCTGGCCCCAAACTGGCCAAAGTTTCCCTCGAAAACCCGGCTGGTGTAAACTGGAACCGATGCTCTTCCCACTTCGCCATGGGGAGTAATGATCACCAAAGTATCAAAGCTTTTTGCTGTTAGCGTTTTAGCAACGCTTTCCAGCGCTATTCGGCTGTTTTTGGCCTCTTTGATGCGCTCTCTCCCAACTTCGGGAACCAAAATAGGCGGATGCGGCATTATCGCACCAAACACAACCTCTGACATAGCAACTCCAATCTTTCGTCTCCCCTCTCCCTCTGGGAGAGGGGGAGAGGGGGTGAGGGTTTTTTGATTTGTTATTTTTTTACAGTGTAACAATTTGTGTTATAATAGTCAAATTCTATGACCCTCAAGATTAGCATCTCTGGAGTGCGCGGATTTGTCCCTGAATCCTTAACCCCTGAAGTTTGTCTTAATTTTGCCAAGGCCTTCGGCACTTATCTTTCTGAAAACAAGGGTAAAAATCCTCATCCCAAGGTTGTCATCGGCACCGATTCGCGCGCATCTTCGGAATTCATCAAAGGGATTGTTTTCCAAGGTTTGTTGTCAACCGGCTGTGAAGCGGTTGACCTGGGCATTTGCCCCACCCCCACCGTCGGGATTGTCACCCGGGAATTGCGGGCTGACGGCGGGATTGTCATTACTGCTTCGCACAATCCCCTCCCCTGGAACGGCCTAAAATTTATGCGCAGGGATGGGATCTTTTTGAACGAAGCGCAAGCCAGCCGCCTGATTGAAATATATGAGAATAAGTCCTTTTTTGTAAATCCGCCGCGCAAAGTGTCTTATTTTCCCTCCGCCCACGAAGTCCATATCAAGAAAATATTAAAAAACCTTTCTCTGGACGCTATTCGCGGTAAAAAAATTAAAGTTGGGGTGGATTCATGCAACGGCGCTGGAGCAGTGATTAGCTCAAAATTGCTGAACAAGCTGGGTTGTCGGCGGGTGGAAGCCATTAACTGTTATACTTCTCTGCCCTTCCCTCGCGCTCCGGAACCTTCTTCTGAAAACTTAGCCCAATTATGCGAATTAGTCAAAAGTAAAAAATTAGATATTGGTTTTGCTTTTGATTCAGATGCCGACCGCTTGGCAATTGTTTCCAATGAAGGCAAGCCCATTGGGGAAGAGCTAACGCTGGCGCTGGCGGTAAAATATATACTGCTGCAAAACCTCCGCCTGCCCAAAAGCCGGAAAATTATTGTCGTCAATCTTTCCACCACCAAAGCCATTGAAGATGTCGCCGGTGAATTTAATGCTGTCGTCCTGCGCACCAAGATCGGCGAAGTGCACGTGGCTGAACAGTTGAAAGAACTAAAAGGATTGATCGGCGGGGAAGGCAACGGCGGGGTTATTTACCCGCCTATCGGCTTTAACCGCGACGCCATGGCCGGGATGGCCATGATCTTAGATTTGATGGCCAGGACCGGCAGGAAAATTTCCGACTTAGCTGCAGAAATCCCAGCTTACTGTATGGAAAAGAAAAAAATTGACTGCCGCAGTCAGCACGAGGCAATTGATTACATTGAAAAGATCAAAGAGCGCTTCCGCAAAAGCGACCTTATCCTTACCGAAGGGGTAAAAGTGGTGCTGTCCGAAGGGTGGGCGCATGTGCGCGCTTCCAACACCGAACCGATTATTCGAATTATTGCCGAGGGCACCAGCAAGGAAGTGGTCAGCCGTCTGATTGATAAAATAATGGCCTAGGTTATAATTATTTATCCCTCACCCGCTGACGTTTAAACAATGCACCCTCTCCATTACCCCCTCGCCCTTTGGGAGAGGGGGTGCGAATTATTTCACGCCAGCGGGGGTGAGGGTTGCACAGTTACCCTAGACCTGCAAATCTTCAATCCGTTGGTTTAATGTACTGCGGGGAATATCCAAGAAACGGGCTACTTTCCCATCATCGCCTTGCATCTTATCCAGCAGGAGTTTGTAAAGTTTCCCTTCGAACTCCCTTTTGGCCATTGAGAGAGATAATTCGCGGTCAGCTAGTTCTTTTAATTCTATTTTTAAAAGGGCAATAAAATCGAGCGGCAAATCTTTCAGTTCCAATTTATCTCCCGTCGCTGCCAGTACGGCCGACTGGACAATTTTTTCCAGTTCGCGGTAATTGCCGGGAAAGTCATAATTGACCAGCAAATTTAACAGCTCAAATGAAATACCGCCAACGCTCTTGTTATATTGCCCAGAATAGCGGCTGACAAACCTTTCTAAAATAAAAGGCAGGTCTTCTTTGCGCACTTTCAGAGGCGGCAAGGCAATTTTTATGAACTTGTCTATTTCTTGAATGGATTCAATGCCGTCGGATTTTATCCCAAAAACTACCCGGATGGACTTATCAATTTTACTGCGCCGATCTTTTAGGAAACTGACCAGCGCCTGCCGAAAATGCGCTTCGGCCTGCTCTACCCGGTCAAAGAAGATGGTGCCGCAGCGGTCTTTTTCCTCAACCACCGAATTACTATCAGGCAAAGCCATAATTTCCTGCAGGAGGGTCCAAAAACTGGCTTCCTGCGCTTCTTTTTTGAATGCCGACAGGTCCAGCGAAACCAATTTGCGTTTTTTGCGCGGCCCGCTGTTATGGATAATCTCGGCCGTACTATTTTTGTCAATCCCCCTTTCGGCAAAAACAACTGCATCGGCATTGGTAAAAATGGCTTGGCGCAAACTATCCAATAGCTCCTGCCGGGCTGGGCTCTCGCCGGCCAGCCAATCGGCATTCTGAGGAATAACCAGCCGGATTTCTTTTTTCGCCAGATTGCGGCTGACGGTCTCTTTCACTTGCTCGGCTTGGAAGGGTTTTTGCAAAAATTCGGCTACGCCGGCCTTAGCGGCCGCCACCGCCAGCGGGATATTATTTTGCGCTGAGAACATGATAACGTTGACGTCAGTGCGAAGCGCCTGCACATCGTGGAAAATATGCATGGCATCGCCGGACTTCAAATCGTGGTCAATAAAAACCAGGTCGGGCTCCTGGTTTTGGAGCAAACTGACGGCCGAAGGATTATCGCTGGCTATTTCAAATTTATACTGTCCTCCCAGTATTTCCTGCAGCGATCCTGTCGCCGCAGAGTCGCTGGAGATAAGTAATATGAGCTGGCTGGCCATACCGTAATTATACTCCGCCTTGTTTTACAGGTAAAGTAATGGTAAAGCCGGTACCCTTGCCTACTTGGCTTTCAACCTTAATATCACCTTTATGTCCTTCGACAATATTGTGGGAAATGGTTAGGCCAAGCCCGGTTCCGCCGTGTTTGGTGGTAAAAAATGGGTCAAACAATTTTTTGCGCATATCTTCGGGAATGCCGTAGCCCGTATCGGAAATTTGGACCTTAATATTCTGCAAAACATTATCAATCATCTTCCCGGGAGAAGTGACAATATTAATTTCCCCGCCATTGGGCATGGCCTGGATGGAGTTAAGGATCAAATTGGAAAATACCTGCGACATTTGGCCGCGGTCGATCTCAATTTCGGGTAAATCGGCAAACTGAGTTTTAATCTCCACATCGGCTTCTTTGGCTTTACCGGCAAAATATTTGATATTCTCGTTCAAGATGTCATGGATATTGCATTTTTCAAACTGCAAGGCCGATGCCCGCGCAAACCCCAGCAAACTTTCCACAATGCGGTCAATGCGGTTGATTTCGCGGGGCAAAATTTCCTGCAGTTTCTTCCTAAATTCGGGGTCATTATATTTCAGCGGCAAAAGCTGGGACAAGACCTTCATGGAAGAGAGCGGGTTTTTAATCTCGTGCGCCATACCCGCCGCCATGGTGGCCAATGCCCCCAATTTATCCGCCTGTCTGACCTTGCCTTCCAATTCTTTGACCTCTGACAGGTCTTGGATGGTAAGCAGGACGCCAATTTTGCGGCCGGAGTGGTCGCGCAGTAAGGTAGTGGAAAAAGAGACCGGCACCAGACCTTTTTCCGGGGAAGCAACCCCGGATTCAAAATTAATATAAGTGCGGTCTTTGAGGGAATTTTCAATCACCTGGGGAATGGAGCCGCGCTTTCCCCATACCTCCCCACAGCTTTTCCCCACCACTTCTTCAAACTTTTTGCCGCAGATTTTTTCGGCCATTTGGTTCAGTGTTACAATGCGGCCTTTAAAATCGGTGGTCAACACGCCGCTTACCATGGACTGCAAAATTTCTTCGCTGTAATCTTTCATGTTGACCACTTCGTCGTACAGCCGGGCATTATCCAGTGCCACGGCCGCCTGGCTGGAAAGCGTCCCTAAAAGGCCGATATCTTCGGTGGAAAAAATATCGCCGGACAACTTATCGCCCAAAGCAATTATGCCGATAATTTCGCTTTTGGAAACAATGGGGATCCAGACGGATATTCCCAGGCGAACCATTTCGTCACGTACTTCCTCCAGCGTCTTGCGTTTTTCTTCCTCTTCTTTCCCCAAGCTTTCCAGGCGGCTAATCTCATCTTCAACTTCATAACGTACTAATATGTCTTTGGTAGCATTTAGCCAATTTACTACCGGGCTGGCCACATCAATTTCTATTTTTTTGTAGCGCGGCAGGGAAACAGCTACCGATCGGAAGTGTTCCTTGTCCTTATCCGCCAGCAAAAACGATATTTCCGAAACTTTCATGGTATCCACAAAAGAAGAAACCAGCAGCATGGTTAACTCTTCCAGTTGGATAACCGACGCCACCTGCTGGCTGATTTGCCGCAAGGTCTTCTGGTAATCATACCGGCTGCGGAAGAAAATACGGTCGGTGAAGGATTGGAAAAGATGGACGAGGGGTTGGTAGATGATGGCGATGATCATGGCAACTAAAGCCGTAATAAGCAAGGAAGTTTGGCCTAACAAGCTCCTAAAAAACAGTTCAGAAACAACTACGGCCAGAGCATAAACGGTCATGATTATTAATGTAGAAACCGCATATACTGTGCTGCGTTGAACGATAATCTCAATGCTCATTAAGCGGTGCTTAATAATTGCATATGAAAAAAACACTATTAGTATTAATGTAAATATTGGACCGAATACAGTTAAATTGGGTTGCCCCATGGCTGGCAAAATCAAATTTGTTAGTGCCGCAGCAGCAGATGAAATGATACATCCCCAAAGGACATATCGAAGCTGGATTTTTTGTAGGCCTCCGACATTCCAATATTTTATAATTAAGTCCCTTAGCCCAATTGCTATGTATAAAATAAAATAAATTACAAAAACCGCGTAGCCAATGCCTCTAATCGGAACTGGTCTATTTTGTAAAATTGAGATATTTTGGATAATCAAGTCCGTAGGAACCATTAAAAGCATAATCAACGCTGGAAATAATAAAAAAGTTAGTCTTCTAACAGAAAGAATAATGGTTGACCGAGGGAACGACCAACAAAACCATACAAAAGTCGGAGGAATAATAATTGGCCCGACAAATGCCGCCCGCCCCCAAAACAACGATTGCCCTGAAAGATTCAACATATAAATTGACCAGGACCAAAATGCAATTGCAAGCGTAATTAAAGCAAACGAGCGGTTGATCGGGTGTCTTGGATTATTGAATAATACATATGTCCCTAATACTAAATTTGACAAAATGGTGTATAGCGGAAGTAAAAAAGAAATTTTGCCAAAAATAATGCCAAATAACGTACCGACTAATGCTCCAATCACGCCGATAATTAATATTCCTCGGGACATAAAATCTTCGATGCTCATCAATTGATGGCGAACCATAGCATATGCAATAAAAATAACCATAATAATGGTAATTGGCGGGCCAAGAGCAAAAAATGAAGTAATGCCCATAATTGGAAAAACCAAACTGCTTATCATTCCTAGTATAATAGATGTTCCCATCCCAAATAAAACGTAGAATATTTGGCCCTTTTCCCTTGCTTTACTATCCCAATATTTTCTAGTCAAAACAGCCAAAGCAACAGTAAAATATAAAATCAAATAAATTGAGTAGAAAACGTATAGTTTACCAAATATAGGGGACGCTAAATATAACGGTTTCTCATTGGATATTATTATTCCTTCAATCATCCATCTTGAAAAAATGGAAAAAAGAGAAAATGCGATTCCTGGGGCAATAATCAGGCATTTTAAAAGGGGCGTTAATTTTATCTTTTCTGATGGAAATATTAAACTAAAATAAAGAAACATTCCGGCAATAAGCGCAGATCCAACTGGAGTAAACCTTCTCCATAATAAAGCTTCGATCGGAGAACTAGCATTAATAAACAAGATAAATGATAGTGTCCATAGTGAGATTAACAGCAGGATGGTGCCAAATGCTAAATTTGGTTCTCGATGAATATCTTTAAAATAAATAAGAAAGGCCAAGCTTAAGTTAATAGCAAAGGCAATGCACAGAATTACATTAATATGCAGCAAAACCTGTTCCACTTTAGAAGTTAATTATAAAGGGCTTTACCATAAGCGTCAATGTCGGGCAGGTAAAATCCAGCGGCGAAAATCATTGAATATTTTATAAGCAACTGACCCCATAAAAGTAAGCGTTGTAAGTTCAAATATAAATATTCTGCCGTCTTTAGGAGACAATCCTTCACGCGCTCTATCAACCTTTTTTGCCATTCTCCTAGAAAACTTGTACTGCCGGGTCTCTTGCGGCAGTGGCTGTTCATATATATCTTTGACAATTCCGTCGGCGTCGCATCGACAACGAAGATGATTTAATAATACATCTCTTGCCCGTTGTTCTGCCCTGCTTAAGTTTGTATACTTTACATTAGTAAAATAACGATACAAACTAGCTATAACAATTGGATTTTTTGTCCTCGTACCCAACCGAAATGGGGTAAGCCATCCGTAGGTCATTTTATACCTAAGCCAGCGGCGCATTAACAATCTAGCATTCAATTCAACTTCTAAATGGTTCCCGCGATGGCCTTCTCGAACAGCTGTGCCAACCAAAGGAGCAATTTTGGCATTGCGTCGCCTGCCCAACCAAGAGACATCAATGTAAGATAATTCATCGATGGAAGCAAAAGCAATTGATTCCCCTTGCTGGCTAAAAGCAACAGCAAGCTCATTAACATTAACTACATGCGCCCACATATCGGCATAATCTCTGCCCATCCATTCGAAAGCCGTAACTAATCCCACTTTATCAGTCATTTCCCATAATGAAGGGTTTTCAATTAACGCAATCGCGTACGGACCAAAACGAGAAAATACAGATATTTCTTCTAGTTTCCTGAAAAGATCAAATTCCACTAGAAGAGAAGATGATCTTTCCGGCTCTAGTGGAGTATCTATACCAATTTCTACTGATTCTTTTCCTCCTATTCCTGGTGTTGCCAGATCCTGTCTTGCTACCCAAGGCAAAAGAGAATTTGTTCCCGGTATACTTGGCCTTTGCTGATGGCTTTGATGCTGCATATATTCAGCAACGACATTTGTCAGCACCAGCGTCCGCCCA
Organism: Candidatus Margulisiibacteriota bacterium; assembly: GCA_030018645.1. Taxonomy (GTDB): domain Bacteria; phylum Margulisbacteria; class WOR-1; order O2-12-FULL-45-9; family O2-12-FULL-45-9; genus JASEHX01. The sequence continues at coordinate 39,254 of JASEHX010000001.1, forward strand.
TCAATCCTTTGCATTAAAAACTCCGACGTCAATTGAGAAAAATCAAACCCGTCAACCATCCCCGGCGGATCTACAATAATACGATTAACGTTTTGTTGGCCGACAAGGGTTATTGCATTTAACAATGACTGGTAAACATCGGTTGGATATCGTCTCAAAAAAGAAATATCTTTGGACCTGAGCCGGTTAATGCCGGAACTACAAAAATCCCTCCTTACGCATTCTTCTGACCGCAATGCTTTTTTGGCAACAACACCAGAAAATATTCTATATATCTGATATTTTAATAACAAATAAGGAGTGGTCATAGAGCTTTCATTTACACCCAAATTATTATCGAAAGAAGAAAAAAAGATTTCAGTTTTTTAAAGGGGATTTTAAAGCGAATATTCTAGGGATAATACTATAGCCTTCC
>JASEHX010000149.1 GCA_030018645.1 Candidatus Margulisiibacteriota bacterium
GGCGACATGGTGCCAGCCCCTTTTTCAATATCATACGGCTGGCGGATGACACAACCCTGCTCCGCCCAGAAAGTGTTTAATGCTTCCACCGTTTGTTGAAAATTCAGAATATTCATCAGCGCTATAGTAACATATTATAAAACAAAAATCATTTAAACCTAATAACCGGATTATTGACAAAGCGGACATCTACATACTCTACTTGCTGCCATTGGCCGGCAATTTGGGGGAGGAGCGCCTCAAATACCCGCATTTTGCCGTTAATATCATGGTCATCTCCCAGCTTTACTCTTAGTGTATCATCTAAAAGGAAATTAAGGCTTTCTAAACCGCCCAGGTCAAGCTTTATGCTTTTTGCTTTAAAGAATTTATCGAGCTGAATAATAATATTCCAGGCAACCTGGGCAGATTTCCTATCTACCCGATCGGTCTCCAGCATATCCATCCCAATTAATCCCGTAATCACCGGCAGTTCAACCAAATCTGGGATATTAAGGGTTAAATTGGGATTCCCGTTTAAGATATACCCGTCTTTATCGATAATCACGGATCTCTTGGCAAAAACAATCGTTGCAATCGGCTCCCTTTCTGTAATATTGATCATGATTGTCCCCGGCGGGATCCGAAAAATTGAATATTTCCTGATTGCTGTAATTTTATCTAAGTTGGTTTGGGTCCTTTTTAAGCTGGTAAAAAATAAATTTGACGACAGCGGAACTGCCGCCATGGTTTTTATTTCTTCCGGCAGTAATATCTTTGCTCCATTGATAACAATATTGCTGATTTGCCAGATAGGAAGGGATAAAAAATAGCAACAACCGAATAAAAATGCCAACAAACACAAGGACACAAAAAACAAACGTTTTTTGTTGATACGGGATTTTTTATTAGTACGCGCTCTCAAGGATTTTAACCACCAATTCATCAAACGAAATTCCCGCGCAGGCGGCTTCAGCCGGCAAATCTGAATGTTCGGTCATACCGGGGATAGTATTGACTTCGTGTACGTATGGGATGTGGTCGCGGCCAACAATCATATCCACCCTTGATACCCCATAACAGCGCAAGGCCCGATGGGCATCCAGTGCCAGATCCTGGGTTTTTTTATAGATCGGTTTGGGCAAATTGGCCGGCAGGATAAATTTGGTCATCCCGGCAGTGTATTTTGCTTCATAATCATAAAACTCTTTTTGGGGAACTAATTCCAGAATCGGCAAGGCCCGCATTTCCTTCCCTGTACCAATAATCCCCACCGTTATTTCTTTGCCCAGGATATATTCTTCTACAAACACGTCCTTATATTTTGCTGCCGTTTCAACGAGCTTACTATCCAACTCTCCAGGTGCTTTAATCAACGAAACTCCCAAGCTGGACCCTTCAGCTACCGGCTTTAACATTAAGGGGAAGGGAAAAGTTTGTTTAATTTTATCAATTTCCAATTTTAGGTCGCAAGTTGCATCAATTTCAAGATAGCGGGGAGTGGGAATGCCGACCGCATCAAAGATGCGCTTTGATGCCACTTTATTCATTGCCAAGGCCGAAGCTAAGACCTTTGAACCGGTATAAGGGATGCCGGCCAATTCAAGCACTCCTTGGATTACGCCGTCTTCACCATACTTTCCATGCAGTGCAATGTAGACCAGATCGACTTTCTCCTTTTGGAGTTTTTGTACAAGACCCTCGTCCAAATCAAAAGAAAGGACGTCAAAACCTTGTTTTTTTAATGACTCCAACACCCGTTGGCCCG